>JBCDLV010000039.1:0-16026 GCA_038744895.1 Bacteroidota bacterium
AACGCTGGCGATCCCGGACTCTGCGGTGGGGCCGAGGAGCTGGAGCCGCTCAGCCCACACGTCGGTCCCGACATTTCCCGCAGGGAACCGGGTCACCGCCCTCCAGGCGCCGTCCCAGCGAGCGGCTTTGACAGACGAGTTCCCGACGTCGAGCGCGATGAACGACACGGGATCAGAGCCTGCTGGCGCAGGGCGTCCAGCGCCTACCGCGAGGAGGACGCTCAGAAGTCGTCCTCGGGTGCCTGCGAGGACCCAGGACCGCTGGCGCGGTCGCAGGGAGTACCTGTGAGGTCGGGATCATGGCTAGAGCCGCTCGATGCGCACGGCCTCGATCCGGCTCGGCGTCGCGCGGAGAACGGTGAACCGCAGCCCGTCGTGGTCGAACGTCTCCCGCTCGTCGGGGACGCTTCCGACGTGGGAGAGGACGAAGCCCGCGATCGTGTCGTAGTCGCCGTCGTCCAGCGCGAGCCCCGTCTCGGCTTCGAGTGCGTCCAGCTCGACGCGGCCGTGGACGTGGACGATGCGGTCGTCGATGCGCCGGATGGGGGCAGCTGCGGCGTCGTGCTCGTCGCGGATGTCACCGAAGAGCTCTTCGAGCAAGTCTTCGAGGGTCACGATCCCCGCCGTGCCGCCGTACTCGTCGACGGCGATGGCGAGTGTGGATCCGCCCTGGAGAAAGTCGAACAAGAGATCGCGTGAGGGCTTGGACTCAGGCACGACGCGGGCGGGCCGCACGATGGCGGCGAGCGAGTCGGGCGTATGGAAGAGGTCGTGCGCGAGTACCACGCCGACAATGGTGTCGATGTTGTCGCAGTAGACGGGAAGCCGGCTGAACCCGGTCTCGATGAACGTCTGCCGCACCTCGGCGAGCGAAGCCCCCTCGTCCACGGCGCGGACTTCGGTCCGTGGCACCATCGAGTCCTTGATGCGCAGCGACCTCAGTTCGAACACGTTCGAGAGGATCTCAGACTCCTCATCGTCCAGGTCCAGGGACCCCGTCTCACGGCTCTCGCGAATCACGAGCTCGAAGTCGCGGTGGATGACCTGCTGCATCGTCTCGCCCTTGCTGCCTGCCAGTCGGGCCAGCCCTCCGCTGATGGCGCCGGCTAGCTTGATGACCGGCCAGAACAGCCAGTAGGTCAGCTTGAGCGGGGCCGCCAGGGCGAACAGTGCCCGCCCTGGCGGCTGGCGCAGCAGAGACTTGGGAATGACCTCTCCGCACACGAGCACGACGAGCGCTGCGATCACGGTCTGGGTTGCCAGGACCCACGGGCCCGTGTCTGCGAGGCCGAACGCGTTCTCGTAGAATGACGCCAGCGGGGACTCCAAGGCGAGGCTCATCAAGGTGGAGTAAACCACCAGGGCCACGTTGTTGCCGACGAGGGTTGTCGTGAGGAACGTGCCGGGATCGGCGAGGAACTCCTGAACCACGCGGCCGACCCAGCCGGCTTGTCGGGCGCGGACCTCCGTCTTGAGCCGGTTGGCCGTGACGAACGCGATCTCCGAACCGGAGAAGAACGCGCTCAGCGCCAGCATGAGCAGGATGACGAGGAACAGACCCATGGTGTCGGATCACGATACGCCCGGACTGGACGAGCGTCGCGCGTCACCGCCCTGTGAACTGGGGCTTCTCCCGGTTGAGGAAGGCCATGACGCCCTCGGCGAAGTCGTCCGTGGCGGCGCACTGGGCGAAGAGCGCGGCCTCCTGCTGGAGTCCCTGGGGGAGTGGGAGGTCGGTGGCTCGCACGGCCTGGAGCGTCATCGCCACGGCCACCGGGGCCTTCGAGGCGATGGTCAGCACCAGTTGGCGCGCGGTGTCGAGGAGCTCCGCCGGTGGGACGACGCGGTTGACGAGCCCGATGGCGTAGGCGCGGTCGGCCGGGATGCGGTCGCCGGTGAGCAGCATCTCCGTGGCGATGCCACGACCGACCAGCCTCGGCAGGCGCTGCGTGCCGCCGTAGCCCGCGATGAGCCCCAGGTTGACCTCCGGCTGGCCGAACTGCGCCGTCTCCGAGGCGACCCGCAGGTGGCAGGCCATCGCCAGCTCGCAGCCTCCGCCCAGCGCAAACCCGTTGACCGCAGCGACGACGGGCTTCGGAAGTCCCTCGATCTGGTTGAACACGGCCTGGCCCCGAGCGGCGAATCGGTGGGCATCGAGCGGCTCCATGCCCGCGAACTCCGAGATGTCGGCGCCAGCGGCGAAGGCCTTCTCGCCCGCCCCCGTGATGACGACGCCCCGCACGCTGTCCTGCCGTGCCATCCGAATCGCCTGTGCCATCTCGGCGACGAGTTGCTGGCTGAGTGCGTTGAGTGCCTCCGGCCGGTTGAGCGTGATCGTGAGGACGCCGTCGCCGTCGATATCCGTGAGCAGGGTCTCGAACTCCATGAGGGAACTGGGAACTAGGAAAGAGGGAAGTGGGCAGAGCGCTCACCCGCGCCGCCAGCCGGACGGGAGGGACTGGACGTGGGAGCTCTCTGCTGCTGAGATGGCTAGGTCATGGGGCTGCCGTTTCCCATCTCGCCATGTCTCGCGAGCGGAGCGCGCCTACTGCCCTTCGCGCTCGCGGCGTCGCTCCACAGACGGCGAGTCGTCCAAGACGTCGTCGATGTCGTCGAGGAGGCCCGCGTCGATGCGGTCGATCTGCCCCGCTGGCGAGGCCTCGAAGGCTTCCAGGTCGAGCTCGGTGAGTGACTCGATGCCGAGGGCGTCGTCGAGGGCGTCCATGGAGGTCTGGGTTTCCTCGACCTCGGAGATGAGCGTGTCGAGTTGGAACGAGACCTCCTCCGGGTTTTGCATCGTCAGCGACTGCTCGTAGACGTAGCGTGTTACGTCCTCGATGGTTTCGAGCTGGGCCTCGATGATGGCGAGGTTCTCGCCCGCCTTCTTGAACCGCCCCAGGCGTTTCTCCAGGATCGCCAGCCGGCGCTGCTTGATCGCGCGGACCCGCGGCGGGTCGCCCTGCATCTCGTGCCGAAGCGCTGCGATGGCCTCCACGATGTCGTTCTCACCCGTACGCCGGGCGAACTGCACGTAGCGCTCTTTCAGCTGGAGCAGGTTGAGGTGCGCATCGAGAAGGCCGTCCAGCTTTTTGAGGTGGGCCTTGAGGAGCCCCTGGCTGGCGTAGGGCAGCTTGGCGTAGTTGTCCTTGATCGCCTTCTCCATGTTCCGGAAGCGGACGTACCGCTTCTGGTCGTCCTTGGCGAGTGTGCGGAACACTTCGCGGTCCCGCGGGCGGTTGCGGTGCTCCTCGATCTTGCGCGCCCGCACGGCCTTCTTGTAGCGCTCATTGCGCGGGACCGTACCGAGGTAGAGCAACTCGGCCGCGGCTGCGAACACCAAGAGGACGTTGGCCGCAACGCCTCCCGTGAGGAGAGCCGCGATCAGCGCGAGGATCAGAAAGCCCAGGTTGGCTGGGCTCATGAAGGCCTCCTTCGTGAAGTTGATCGACTGGTCGGGCATGGGGGCGGCCGGGGGGACTCGCTACTGGCCGCGTTGCCGGCCGATGGTTTTGGCGTCGTTGGCCGGCGGCGGAGGCTCCTCCGCTGGCGGAGGCGTCCGGCCGATGGTCTTGGCGCTGTCGGGGACACTGGGCGATCCGGCGTTCTGTGCCGCTTCCGTTGCCGACACATCGCCGCCTCCACCCATCTGCGCCTTCATCTGGCGCACGAGAGCTTCGGCTTCCGCCTTGGCCAGCGCCTCGCGGTCGAGCTCTTCTGCGTTTCCCGTGACGGGAGCGTCGCCCTCGGTCGCCAGCTCGAATCGGGCCTCCGACAGCGCGGCGTCACGCATCAGCTTGTCGGTCATGGCGCTCGTCTCATCCTCCAGCGCCTGGTTACGCATGGAGTTCAGGGCGCTCAGCGTTGATGCTTTCCGCTTGGCGTCGCGGTGCTGCTGCTTGAGCGCGCGAAGCTTGCGCAGGTGCGCCTTCTCCTCGGCCTTGATCCGTTCGAACTCAGACTTGTCCATGTGTGCGTGGGAAAGGAGGCAGGGACTCAACGAAGTGTCTCGGCCTCCGGTATCTCTCGAGCGGTCTACTCGGTTCTCGTCCGGTCGCGTTGGCCGCCGCCGTCGCCAGACGGCGCGTCGCCCTCCGGAATCTGGACGCGTCCGGCCGTCGCGGGCGCCTCGCGCTCAGCGGGTTCGTTCATGCCCATCTCCATCTTGAACTGCTTGACGAGCTCGGCCGCCTGGATCTCCTGCGCGTCCTCCTCGATCTGCATCGCTTCGGTGTCGATCGAGTCGAGGGCCATCTCCATGCGCGCCTCGTTCTTGGCCGACTGCTCGTTGACCCGCTGGATCATCTCGTCGTGCGTCTGATCGACGCCGGCCACCTCGAACTGCTCCAGGGTGTCCGCAATCTTGGCCTGCCACTTGGCCCGCTCGTGCGCGCGGAGGGCTTCGCGGGCCTCGTTGATCTTCTTCTCGCGCTCGCGCATGAAGGCCTTCTTGACCTGGAGCGCCTTCTCATAGGCCTGCTCGGCGAACTGAAGCTGCTCGCCGGTCCGCACCTGCGCCTCCTTGACCCCCTGGAGTTGCACCGCGTAGCGCTGGGCGATGTCGTCACGGCCAGCGTTGATGGCCGCCTTGATCTTGCTCGTCAGTGACGACTGCTCGGCGGTGTACTTGCGATGCTCCTTCTGAAGCAGCATCACATTGGCCTTCACCGTCGCGATGTTCTCGTTCATCTTCGGGACCTGGTCGTTCAGCTCCCGGATGTTCTGTTCGAGGATCAGGCGCGGGTCCTCCATCGCGGAGATGGCGCCTCCGAAGAAGGACTTGATGAGACGGGTGAATCGCTTCCACATGGGACGGTCGAGGTCGGATGATGCGGTCGTCCGAAGGTACGAGGCCGACCGGGACCCGTCTCGTACGGAGGCGGGGCAGAATGGTTGTCCGGCTCCGCTGGCGGTGCGTTCTGCGCCGGGCGTCCCGCGCCGGCCGTGGCGTAGCGTCAGCGGAGCCGCAGGAGCTAGCGAT
The DNA here is from genome assembly GCA_038744895.1 of Bacteroidota bacterium. Classification (GTDB taxonomy): domain Bacteria; phylum Bacteroidota; class Rhodothermia; order Rhodothermales; family Rubricoccaceae; genus Rubrivirga. Next base: position 4,979 of record JBCDLV010000039.1, read on the forward strand.
CTAGAATGACGTGGATGGCGTCGATCTCGTCGTCGGACAGCGGCGGTTGCTGCGTCGAGGCGACGGCCTCCTCGATCTGAGCGACGCGGCTCGCCCCGATCAGGACCGTCGTCACCTCGGGTCGATGCCCGGCCCAGGTCACGGCGAGCTGGGCCATGGACTGGCCGCGGTTGCGTGCGATCTCCCGCAGCTGGCGCACGGTCTCGATCACGTCGTCGGTGACCTGGTCTTTCTGGAGGAACCCGGTGGCCCGGGCTGCCCGCGAGTCGTCGGGGATGCCGTCGAGGTACTTGTCCGTCAGGAGGCCCTGCGCCAGCGGGGAGTAGACGATGGCTCCGGCGCCTACGTCGGCCAGCGTGTTGAAGAGGCCGTCCTCGGGCTCGCGCGCCAGCAGGCTGTACCGGGGCTGGTGGATCAGAAGCGGTACGCCGAGATCTTGGAGGAGGCGCGCGGCCTCGCGGGTGTCGTCGGGGCCGTAGTTAGAGATGCCGACGTAGTGCGCCTTGCCCTGGCGCACGGCGTCGGCCAACGCGCCCATCGTTTCCGCCAGCGGGGTCTCCGCGTCGTGCCGGTGGCTGTAGAAGATGTCGACGCGGTCGATCCCCATGCGGCGGAGGCTGGCGTCGAGGCTGTCGAGGAGCGACTTGCGCGAGCTTCCGTCGCCGTACGGCCCAGGCTCCATCTGGAAGCCGGCTTTCGTCGAGATGACCAACTCGTCGCGGTGCGCGCGGAGGTCGTCTCGCAGGATGCGACCCAGGGTCTCCTCGGCGGAGCCGGGCTCGGGGCCGTAGTTGTTGGCGAGGTCAAGGTGCGTGATGCCGAGGTCAAACGCGCGGAGCGCCATCGCACGGGCATTTTCATAGGAGTCGACAGAGCCGAAGTTGTGCCACAGACCGAGCGAGATGGCGGGCAGCTTCAGCCCCGAGTGCCCGCAGCGGACGTACGGCATGGCGTCGTACCGGCTGGCGGCGGGGGCGTGGGCAGGACGGACGGTCATAGGCGAGAGGCCGAGGGCGGACGCGGTGTCTTGAGGAATCAGGTCGTCGGGCAGACGCGTACCTTCGCGCCAGTCCCCAACCGCCCGATTCTAGCGCCGCGAGCATGTTTGGATTCAACAGCGGGTACGTCGAAGATCTCTACGCCCAGTATCGCCAGAACCCCGAGTCGGTCAGTGAGAGCTGGCGCGACTTCTTCGCCGACTTCGATCCCGGCCCGACGTACTCCGACTCGATCGGCGCCGAGCCAGGAGACGCAGCCTCCAAGGCGTCCATGATCGCTGCGGGCGACGGGGCCTCTGCCGAGGACGACCGCCGTCACCTCAGCGACCGGCGCTCGGCAGAGGCCGGCTCGCCTCCCGGCGACGAGCGCCGCCAGCGGGGACGCCGGGACGTGCCCGCTGGCGACGGCGCCCCGTCGGCCTCGACATCGCCGACACCGTCCCAGGCGTCGGCACCATCCCCAGCGCCGTCAGCCTCGGCGGCGAACGGGACGGCGCCAGCGGATCTGCCGGCCCGGCTGGCAGCGCCCTCCATCGACATCCCCGAAGGCGCCGAGACGGCGTCCATCCGCGGCGTCGGCGCGCGGATCGTGGAGAACATGGAGGCCAGCCTCACGATCCCGACCGCCACGTCGGTGCGTGAGATCCCGGTCAAGCTCCTCAGCGAGAACCGGCGCCTCATCAACCAGCACCAGCGGAAGACGGGAGGCGACAAGGTTTCGTTTACGCACCTGATCGCTTACGCCATCGTGCGTGCCATGGAGGCCGTGCCGAGCATGAAGGCGGCCTTCCGCGAGCAGGACGGCCAGCCCGAGCGCATCGACCCGGCCAGCACGTCGTTCGGCCTCGCCATCGACATCGAGAAGCGGGGCAAGCGCCAGCTGTTGGTGCCCAACGTCAAGCGCGCCGAGTCGCTCTCGTTCGCAGAATTCCTGGGCGCCTACAACGACATCGTGCGCCGCGCGCGCGACGGCAAGCTGGAACTGGCGGACTTCGCCAGCACGACGGCGACGCTCACCAACCCCGGGGGCATCGGGACCCAAATGAGCGTGCCCCGCCTGATGCCGGGCCAGAGCGTGATCGTGGCGGTCGGCGGCATCGGCTACCCGCCGGAGTACGCCGGCATGGACCCGACGGAGCTCTCGCGCCTCGGCCTCTCGCCCGTCATGACCATGACGAGCACCTACGACCACCGCGTGATCCAGGGCGCGGAGTCGGGTGAGTTCCTGAACCACATCGCCCGGCTTCTCCAAGGACAGAACGGCTTCTACGACGGCGCCTTTCAAAGCCTCGGGCTCCACACGCCCCCGTTCCGCGTCCGCGCGGACTCGACGCCGGCGCTCGGGAAGGGCGCGCTGGGCTCGGGCGCCAAAGTGTCCAAGGTGGAGAAGCAGGCACGCGTCTACGAGCTCATCCGCGCCTACCGGGTCCGCGGCCACCTGCTGGCGGATACCAACCCGCTGGGCTACGAGCCCCGTATCCACACCGAGCTAGACCCGGCCAGCTACGGCCTGACGGTGTGGGACCTCGACCGAACGTTCTTCACCGGCGGCATGGCCGGCGTTACCGGCGGCGGGCTGGGCGGAAACCAGACGATGGCACTCCGGGACATCCTGGACACGCTGTGGGACACCTACACCGGCCACGTCGGTAGCGAGTTCATGCACCTCTCCTCGCCAGAGGAGAAGCGCTGGCTGATCGAGCGGATCGAGCCGCAGCAGTTCCGCGAGCCCATCGACCCGGCCCGGAAGCGCCGCATCTTCCAGAAGCTGAACCAGGCCGAGGCGCTGGAGCAGTTCATCCACACCAAGTACATCGGCCACAAGCGGTTCTCGCTGGAAGGGGCCGAGACCATGATCCCGCTGCTGGACGCCGTCCTCAGCGACGCGGCAGACCAAGAGACAGAGGAGGTCGTGATCGGGATGGCCCACCGCGGCCGGCTCAACGTGCTCACGAACATCCTCGGCAAGCCCTACGACAAGGTCTTCAGCGAGTTCGAAGGCACCGTCGACCCCGACGCGGTTCACGGCTCCGGCGACGTGAAGTACCACCTCGGGCAGACTGGCACACACACCTCGCCCAACGGCAACACGACGCGTCTCTCGCTGGCGTCCAACCCGTCGCACCTGGAAGCGGTCAACCCCGTCGTCGAGGGCGTCGTGCGGGCCAAGCAGCAGCAGATCGTCGAGGCCAACCTGGACGCGAGCGAGAAGCTCCTGCGCGATAAGGTGCTGCCCGTCCTCGTCCACGGCGACGCGGCGTTCGCAGGCCAAGGCGTGGTGGCCGAGACGCTCAACCTGTCGCAGCTAGAGGGCTACCGGACGGGCGGCACGATCCACCTCGTGGTCAACAACCAGATCGGGTTCACGACGCTCCCGATGCACTCACGGTCCTCCGCCTACGCGACCGACATCGCACGGATGATCCAGGCGCCCATCTTCCACGTCAACGGCGACGACCCGGAGGCGGCGGTCCGGGTGGCCCGGCTGGCGTTGGACTACCGCCAGGTGTTCAACAAGGACGTCGTGATCGACATGGTCTGCTACCGCAAGTACGGCCACAACGAGGGCGACGAGCCGGCCTACACGCAGCCGCTGATGTACGACGACATCGGCGGCCACCGGAGCGTCCGCAAGCTGTATCTGGAGCTGCTGCTCCGCCGTGGCGAGCTCACGCCTGACGAGGCCGAGGGCATCCTCGACGACTTCAAGGCCAACCTGGACCGCGCCTTCGAGGAGACCAAGGAGTTCGCGGAGCGCCGCAAGGACCTCGATCCGATCCCGGCACCGGCTCGCGTCGAGGCCTCCGATACCATCGATACCGCCGCCAGCCAGGACGCGCTGACCCGCGTCATGGAAACGCTGGCCGGCCTGCCGGAGACCTTCGACGTGCACCGCAAGCTGGCGCGGCTGGTCGTGGACCGCCGGCGCAAGCAGTTCGAGACGGACGCCATCGACTGGGCCTTCGCCGAGGCGCTCGCGTTTGGGACGCTCCTCCTGGAGGGGACGCCCGTGCGCCTCTCGGGGCAAGACTCGGGCCGCGGCACGTTCAGCCAGCGGCACGCCATCCTGTACGATCAGACCGATGCACACCGCCACATCCCGCTCAACCACCTCGCCGAGGGTGGCCCTGGGCACGGGCAGGCGCGGTTCCAGGTCTACGACTCGCTCCTGAGCGAGTACGCCGCGCTCGGCTTCGAGTACGGCTACTCCGTGGCCGATCCCTCGGCGCTCGTGCTGTGGGAGGCCCAGTTCGGCGACTTCGTCAACGGCGCGCAGATCATGATCGACCAGTTCATCACGGCGGCGGAGGCCAAGTGGGGGCAGACGTCGTCACTCGTGATGCTGCTGCCGCACGGCTACGAAGGGCAGGGGCCGGAGCACTCCTCGGCCCGGCTGGAGCGGTTCCTGACGGCCTGCGCCGAGGACAACATCATCGTGGCCAACTACTCGTCGCCGGCCAACTACTTCCACGCGCTCCGCCGGCAGGTGACGCGCGACGCGAAGAAGCCGCTGGTGGTCATGACGCCTAAGTCGCTGCTCCGCCACCCGCAGGCCGTGGCGTCGGTCGACCAGCTGGCGGAGGGCGCCTACCGGCCGTTTATCGCGGGCGACCAGCCTGGCGCCAGCCGGCTGGTGATCTGCTCTGGCAAGGTGGTCTACGACGTGCTCAAGGCCCGCGAGGCCCTCGATGATCCGTCGAGCGTGTCCGTGGCTCGGCTGGAGCAGTTCTACCCGTTCCCTGACAAGGCCCTGCGCGACGAGTTGGCGCAGTTCGTCGGCCAGGAAGTGGTCTGGCTCCAGGAGGAGCCCGAGAACATGGGTGCCTGGACGTTCGTCCGCCCGCGCCTCGATGCCATCCTGGAGGACCTCAACGGCGGCGACTGTCGCCAGCGGGTCCGCTACGCGGGGCGTACGGCGGCGGCGAGCCCGGCGACGGGATCCGCGAAGGTCCACGCGGCAGAGCAGCAGCGCATCCTGGACGACGCCCTCGGACTCGGTGGCTGACCCAGGCTCGACGGCTGACCCGGGCCGCGTGGACCGAGCGGCGTTCGCTTCCGTCGAGTCGTTCGAGGAGGCGGACGCCGCCGACCGGGCGTTCTGGTGGTCTCAGACGCCGGAGATGCGCCTTCAGACGATCCAAACCTTGCGCGAGCGAAACTATGGAGACGCGGCTACCGCCCGACTTCAGCGCGTTCTTGAGTTCGCTCAACGCGAGCGGCGTTGAGTACCTCGTCGTCGGTGGTTACGCTGTGGGATACCACGGATACAGCCGGACCACGGGTGACATAGACGTATGGATCCGCCAGTCTCCGGACAATGCGGATCGGGTCGTCGAGGCGATCCGATCGTTTGGGTTCGACACCCCTAATCTGATCCGGGAGCGCTTCCTCGGAGATGGGCAGATCACGCGGATGGGGCTTCCTCCGAACCGCATTGAGGTGATGACCTCGATCTCAGGCGTCTCGTTCGACGAGGCCTGGGCGAACCGAATCACGAGCGACTGGGACGGTGTCCTCGTTCCTCTGATCGACCTCCGTCGTCTCCGTCAGAACAAGCTCGCGAGCGGGCGGCTGAAGGATCTCGCCGATCTCGACGAACTGCCGAATCCAGACGAGTAGGCGCCCTCCAACACAGACCGCTCGTCTCCGAATCGGATAGGACGGATCCAGCCAGCTCCGTCCGCCAGCGGAACGCGACCCCGACCTGTCCGCACGCCAGCGGGCCCGGTGGCCTCCAGCGGTCACTCGCCGACGGTGAGCAGCAGCATCCGCCGCTCGAACGTGGCCTGGACGCGGAGGAGTGCCTGGGCCGTGCGGGCGTCCGCGACGCGGGACTGGAGCAGGGAGACCGACTGGATCGTGGTGTCGCCGTTCTCGTAGCGCGCCCGCTCGGCAGCCAGCGCTGCTTCGGCCGCCGTCACGCGCTCCGCGGCGAGCACGACCTGCGCGTCGATGGCGTCGAGGCGGATGTGGCGTTCCTGGACCTCCAGCGCGATCGCGCGCTGCACGTCGGCGGCCTCGGCGCGGAGCGCACTGGCGCGAGCCTCGGCCTGCCGAACCCGCTGGCGAGTGATGCCGCGGTCCAGGAGTGGCATGGACACCGACAGACCGATGGATCCGGTTCGGTTGTCGCCGAACTGACCGGGAACCGCACCCGTCGTCGCGCTGCTGTAGCTCGTGCCGATGGAGCCACTCAGTGCCACCTGGGGGAGCCGGCTGGCGCGGGCCGCCCGTCCGTTGGCCTCGGCGGCTTGGATCGCGATCTCGGCGGCCTGGAGATCGCTCCGGCTGGCGATGGCGTCGGCGACGAGAGCGTCGACGGACGCCAGCGGGGCGGTGTCGTCGGTGGTGGGGGAGGGAAAGGTGTAGGTGCGGGCGGGGTCGAGACCGAGGAGGCGGACGAGCCGGGCATGGGCCAGGGCATGGTCGCGCTCGGCAGCGACGACCGCACTCCGGGCCGTGGCAATGCGCTCGTGCTGCTGGGCGGCGTCCGACGCGGGCCGGTCGCCGAACTCCACGCGGATGTCGATCTCGCGGAGCAGGTCTTCCTCGGAGCGGACCGTTTCCTCGGCGACTTCGAGTGCGGCCTGGGCCTGGGCGACGGCGAGGTAGCCGCTGAGCACGCCGACGCGCCCGCCCTGCGTCGCTCGTGCGCGGAGCAATTCCGCCTCGCGGAGTCCAGCCTCGGCGGCCCGCCTCTCGGCTCGCCGCTCGAACCCGTCGAAGACGGTGTAGCGAGCACTCACGCCGAGGCTCATCGACTCCACAGTGGACTGCGTCAGGGCCCCGCTGGTCTGGTCGAAGGAGAGGCCGTAGCGCTGCCCTCCGCCAGCGGAGAGGCTCAAGGCCGGCCACCGGCTGTCGTCGACGGCGTCCACGGCTGCCGTCGAGGAGAAGATGGCAGCCTCGGCGCGCAGCACGTCGGCGGACTGCGTCTCGACGATGGACAGCGCTTCGTCCAAGGGGACGACGGTCTGCGCGGCGACAGGAATAGAGAGGAAAACGAGAGCGAGGGCTGCCGAGCGCATGAGGAGACAGAGGTCTGGTCGGGCGTGGACGCCCAAGGGGTGTGCCAGCGTCGGCGTCCCCCGTGGCGTGTCGGAACTGACGATTGCACTGTGCGCCAGCGCCCACCTCCGCGCGCCAGCGCCCACTGGCGGTCAGTGCTCCGGCGACTCGACGCGGAGGTCGGTCTCCCGCGCGTTGTTCTCTGCATCCGTCACTCGAACCCGATACGCTCCACTGCGCAGCGCCAAGTGCGGCACGTCATCGAGCGACCGGACCTCGATCCGGTCCAGAGGTACACTCGTCCGAGGCTCCGAGGCGATGAACGCCTCGACCAGGAACGGAGGGCGCGGCGCTCGAATCGCTCCCAGGTCGAGGGCGACTGGGACCCGGTCCATCTGCCACAGCCAACTCGGCCGGCCGAACTGCTCGCGGGTCCTCGGCAACACCAGGAGGTAATCGAAGCGGGCATCGGCGCGAGCCGCCGCGTCGCGCGGACGGTACAGCGTCGGGCTCGTGAGGCCCGCTGGCGCGTTGCGCTCGTAGTACCCCGACTGGTGGATGACGAGCGGATCGCGCCCTCCGTCCTTGAGCTGAAGGCCCAGCATCCGGATGGGACCGATCTGAGTCTTCCAGGTGTGGCTGTGCCCGGCGTAGAGCACCACGCGCGCATCGGGTGTCGCCCTGAAGGTTCGGTCGATCAGGGTCTCGTAGGACTGCTCCTCGCGCGCGAGCTGCGATCCAGCCCCCTGGGCATCGTAGGACACGAGCGTGAACCCGAGGTCCTTGGCGCGGCGGATCACGTCGCCCATCACGGGTTCTCCCGCGAAGAACCCCGACATGCGCTCCGGATGAGAGCCGGCGTCGAAGGTCGTCTGGTCGTCGTAGAGGGTCTCCAGGGCCAGGTGATCGAACCCCTGCTGGCGGAGAACCGGCAGTGCTGCGTACAGCGTCGACCTGAATAGGGGCGCCGTGTGCGCTTCGTTGAGCCCCAGCACCCGGACGTCACGGGGAATCTGGCTGAGGACATCCGTGAGGGCCGTGGAATCGTAGGCCGCGCGCAGGAGCGAATCCGGGAACGGCGCATAGGCCGCTTCTGGAGTGAACGGGACCTCCCGCATGGTCCCCGTCGAGTCGAACACCATCATGGTGGTCGGTTGCAGCGCACCGCGGTCTTGGATCGCGATCGCCTCGGCCACGTTGCCGACGTAGGCCTCCAGGAGCGCGAGGACGTTGTAGTACGCGCGGCGCTCCACGCCGGCAGGCACGGCGTCCTCGATGGCGCGGTAGGCCAAGAGGCGGCGGTAGTCCAGCGTCGCCGACGCGTCGAAAAAGTCTTGGTATCGAAGCGACGCGAGGGAGTCGGGCGCCAGCGGGTCAGGACAAGGGGTCGTCAGTTCCGATCCCACAGACCACCGGGCAGTTGCCACCTCTTGCGCGGAACACGAGATCGAAACGGCCACGCCAGCGGCGGCCAGGCAGGCAACGGTGGAAAGGAAGGCTCTCATCGCGGACGGGGTATGTTGACGTAGGGCGGTATCAAAAATGATACAGTACCACTTTTGCTAATGCAATCCCCTTCGGCGGCGGGTCTCCGGGCTCTCGTAGACGACCTCGGCCCAGTCATTGTCGGGCAACGCCTTCGGCGCGCCCGGGTGCGCCAGTCGTTGTCCATCCGCGATGTGGCGGCGAAGGCCGGACTGAGCAAGACGTCCGTCGTCAAACTGGAGAGTGGGACCCCGGTCCGCCTCACGACGATCCTGCGCGTGTGCGAGGCCCTCGGCCTTCACTCCGGGCGACTCGAAGACCTCGGAGACGAGCGCGAGGACGTGGCGGCGGTTCACCACCGCGCCGACGACCGCTGGCGGGACATGGCGGACATCGGCGGTGGGTTCTTGCTAGGCGCGGACCGGCCGCTGAGTCCAACTGAGCGCGAGGAGGCCGTCCTGGGCGGTGCGTCGCTCCCGGTCTGCATCGTTCGCAGCCGACTCTCCGGAGGCCGCGTGTTGCCGTCTATCCTGGAGCTCCACGCGCCCAGTGAGGTGCGAAGCCATCCAGGGGAGGAGTTCGTGTACGTCCTCTCCGGGCGTGCTCAGATCGAGGTGTCGGGACGAGTCCACACGCTGGAGGAGGGAGAGTCGATCACCTTCTGGAGTGCAGAGCCTCACCGCTACCTGCCTGGTGATTCCGACGAGCCGCCTGCTCGCCTCCTCAGCGTTCGCGTGGACGGGTAGGCCGGGTGTTCGCCGTCTCTGGGCCCGCGAGGGCTGGAGCAACGTATCCAGGCTGTTGGCCTCCACTCGCAGGCGGTGCCCGCTTTGCGATCCATTGCCCGCTGGCGGCTGTCGCCAGCGGGGTGTGAGGATCCCCAGCCGCGGGCGAGACGGTCGGGCTGCAAGCGTGGAGTCGTTCCGTCGTGCGTCTACCTTGGTGCATGGCTGTCGCGCGCTCTCGTCCGCCGTACTGGGTCCTCCACCTCGCGGGATGGGGCCTGTTTGCGCTTGCCATGATGATCGGGCGGGCGGGGGAGTGGGATATCGTTCGCATCGTCGTGACCGAGACCGCGTTCGCCGGGCTGGCGGCCATCGTGAGCCTCGCGATGTGGAGGCTCTACCTCCGGCTGGATGTCCGCGCGTCGCGCCCGGCGCGAATGGCCGGGGTCGTGCTCTTGGCGTCGTACGTCGGAGGCGTCGCGTGGACACTCGCCTACCGCGGCTACCTCCAGCTCGTGGATCCCGCCCTGCTGGCGGCGCTCCTCGGCGGGCCACCGGTCGTCCGGACGGGCGGGCCGATCTTCGACGGGACGGTTTACCACACGGCGATCCTGCTCGGGTGGAGCGCGCTGACCCTCGGCATCCAGACGTACGCGGCCTTCCAGCACGAGCGCGAACGGGCCCTCCAAGCCGAGGCCGACGCCCAGCGCGCCCGGCTCCAGGCGCTCCGCTACCAGCTCAACCCACACTTCCTGTTCAACGCGCTCAACGGCGTGTCCACGCTCGTCGCCGAAGGCCACGCTCGCGAGGCGACAGCCATGCTGGCGCGGCTGAGCGACTTCCTTCGGCTCACGCTCGACGAGGACGCCGCCGCCGAGGTCCCGCTCGCCGCTGAGGTCGAGTTCGTTCGCCGGTACCTCGACATCGAGCGGGCGCGATTCGGCGACCGCCTCCGCACCCGGTTCGACGTGGCCGACGAGGTGCTCTCGGCTGAGGTCCCCGCGCTGATCCTCCAGCCGCTCGTCGAGAACGCGGTCAAGCACGCCGTCTCGCCTCGCGAGGAGGGCGCACGCATCACCATCGCCGCTCGACGCGACGGGGCTGAACTCGTGCTGGACGTGGCCGACGACGGTCCTGGCCTGGGCGTATCCGACGCGGATGGCCTCGGCGTGGGCCTCGCCAACGTCCGCGACCGGCTGCGCCAGCGGGGCGGTGGAGCGTTGGAGCTCTCCGAGCTTGCTGGCGGCGGCCTCCGCGTGCGCCTCCGGCTGCCGTTCCGCACCGCGCCAGCCGTCCGCGACCCGCTGGCGGTCGTCGCGAGCGCCCCCGAGGCGGCCCTGACGTGACGCTCCGCGTGCTCATCGTGGACGACGAGGAGCTGGGGCGCCGCGGCGTCCGGGTTCGGCTGGCGGACGCGACCGATGTCGAGATCGTCGGCGAGTGCGCCAGCGGCCGAGAGGCCGTCGATGCCATCGCCGAGCACGTCCCAGACGTGGTCTTCCTGGACGTGCAGATGCCGGGCCTCGACGGGTTCGGCGTGGTCGAGGCCGTCGGCCCCGAGGCGATGCCGGTGACCATCTTCGTGACGGCGTTCGACCGGCACGCGCTGCGGGCCTTCGAGGCGCAGGCGCTCGACTACCTCCTCAAGCCCATCGACGACGACCGGTTCGACCGCGCGCTCGATCGCGCCCGCCAGCGGGCCGCCGACCGTCGCGACGGCGCGCTCGGGCGGCAGGTCTCCGCCGCGCTGGCAGGCCGTGCCGACGAGCCGGCGCACGAGCCCCGCTTCCTCGCCGATCACGGAGGGCGCGTCGCCGTCGTCCGCCGCGAG
>JBCDLV010000040.1:0-15860 GCA_038744895.1 Bacteroidota bacterium
AGGTAGGAGGCAAAATGTGTGTGGTAGGTCGAGACGATGGGTATTCCAATCTCCTCGGCCCATGTCAGCGACCGATGACCCAGGACATCGGGCGTCGCGATATGGACGATGTGGGGCGCAAACCGCATGACCTCGCGACGGGCGCCAGCAGGAAACCCTGTGCTCACACGGTACTCCGGCCGGCCAGGCGCTGCGATGGAAGGGACGGCGAGAAACCGGCCCGGCTGGCGCAACGGTGTGTCGATCGTGGGGCCGACAACCAAGACCTCGTGTCCATTCTCCTCCAGGTACCCGACGAGTCGACCGAGCGTCCGGGAGACGCCGTCCTCGATGTGGTTGTAGTTGCCCGTGAACAGGGCGATGCGGAGGGGCGGCGCGAGCATGGAATCCGTGATCGTGGGACGTGACCCGTCGCGACCGGCGTCGCGGCAGGCGAAAGATCACGCATCAGGGATCACGCATCCAGCACGCCGCTCAGGAACCGACCGGTGTGGCTCTCCTCGACCTGGGCGACCTCCTCAGGCGTCCCCTCGGCTACGACGAACCCGCCGCGCCGCCCGCCCTCCGGGCCGATGTCGATGATCCAATCAGCGGCCTTGATTACGTCGAGGTTGTGCTCGATGAGAACGACCGAGTGGCCGGCCTCGACGAGTGCGTCGAATGCGGCCAGCAGCTTCTTGATGTCGTCGAAGTGGAGGCCGGTCGTCGGCTCGTCGAAGAGGTAGAGGGTGTGGCCAGCATGTTTCTTGCTGAGGTGGGACGCCAGCTTGACGCGCTGTGCCTCACCGCCGGACAGCGTGTTGGACGGCTGGCCAAGCGTGAGGTAGCCCAGCCCGACGTCTTGCAGCGTCTTGAGCTTCTTCTCGATGCGCCCCTGGCCCTCGAAAAATGCGACGGCCTCGTCCACGGTCAGCTCCAGGATCTCGGCGACGTTCTTCCCTTTGAACCGGATCTCCAGCACGTCCTGCTTGAACCGCGCGCCGTGACACGCCTCGCATTCGAGGTAGAGGTCGGCCAGGAACTGCATCTCGACCTGGACGACGCCTTCGCCCTGGCACGTTTCGCAGCGTCCGCCTGGCACATTGAAAGAGAACGTTCCCGCGCGGTAGCCGCGAACCTTGGCCTGGTGCGTGCTCGCCAGCAGCTCTCGGATGGCATCGAACGCCTTGATGTACGTCACAGGGTTCGACCGCGGGCTCTTGCCAATGGGAGACTGGTCCACCATTTCGACGGATTCGACCAGTTCGGCGCCTTCGATGGCGTCGTGTGCGCCCACCTTGCCGTCGAAGCTCTCGCCCTTGGCACGTTGGAGCGCAGCGTACAGCGTCGAGTGAACCAGGGTCGATTTGCCGGAGCCGGAGACGCCCGTCACGACGGTGATGACGTCGAGTGGAACCGAGACGTCGATCCGTTTCAGGTTGTGCTGGCGTGCGCATCGCACGGCGATCTGCCGCTCACGGTCTATCGGCCGTCGGCTCTCGGGGACGGGAATGGACTTCCGGCCGGATAGGTAGGCGCCCGTCAGGCTGGCGTCATCGGTCAGAGCGTCGTCGAAGGTGCCCTCGAAGATGATCTCGCCACCGAGGGTGCCGCTGCCGGGACCGATGTCGATGATGCGGTCCGCGCGACGCATCATCTGTTCGTCGTGCTCGACCACGAGAACCGTGTTTCCGATGTCGCGGAGCCCTTCGAGGATGGAGATGAGGCGGTCGTTGTCGCGAGGGTGGAGTCCGATGGTCGGCTCGTCGAGTACGTAGAGGCTGCCCACGAGCGACGACCCGAGGCTCGTGGCGAGGTTGATCCGCTGCGTCTCCCCCCCGGAGAGCGTCATCGCCAGCCGGTCGAGCGTCAGGTAATCCAGGCCGACTTCCACGAGGTACTCGAGCCGCTTGCGAATCTCGTCGAGCACACGCCCTGCGACCTCACGGTCGTGATCGCTTAGCTCGATACCCTCGAAGAACGTCTTGGCGTCGGCCGTCGTGAGCTCCGCCAGTTCGCCGATGTGAAACCAGCGGGGAGCATCGCCTTCGGCACCGAGGGCGGGGCCTCGCAGCTTGACATACAGCGCCTGCGGCCGGAGGCGATAGCCGTCGCATGCCGGGCACCGTGTGTAGCCGCGGAAGCGGGCGGCATAGATGCGGTAGTGCATCTTGTACTGCTTCTTCCGGAGATACGCGAAGAAGCCGTCGACGCCGATGTAATCGCCCGAGCCAGACCAGACGAGCGCCTGGTGCGCATCCGGGAGAAGCGTGTACGGCGTGTCGAGGTCCACGCCCTCGGTCGCGAGGTTCCGCAGCATGGCCCGCTGGTGCTGAGACCAGTTCTCGGTACGAAACGGGGCGATCGCACCCTGCCGCAACGACAACTCGGGGTTGGGAACCACGAGGTCCGGGTCGACACCGGGCACGCGGCCGAATCCTTGGCAGGCCGGACAGGCGCCCAGCGGGCTGTTAAACGAAAAGAGCTGAGGCGTCGGCTCTTCGAACGTCATCCCATCGCGCTCGAACAAGGCCGAAAATTCCAGCGTCTCGACCCCCTCGTCGCCGCGGGGAGCGGTCACCACGACGACGCGCTCGTCGCCCTCGCGGAAGGCCTGCTCCACGGAGTCGGCGATGCGGCTGGTGGTGGCGTCGCTGGACGGGTTGGTCGCCAGCCGGTCCACCAACACGAGGAGGCGTACGATGGGCGTCCGCACCTCCGCTGGCGCCGTCTGGTTCAGGTCGATGACTTCCGGTGGTGCTCCCTTGGCCGCCTGCTTCTCCGTTGGCAGCGCGACGAGCCGGAAGAAGCCGCGTGCCTTCAGGGCGTCGAGCTCTTGAGCTTTCTTGGCGCCTTTGTGGCTGGGTACGCGGAAGCACAGGTAGAACCGCGTCTTCTCCGGAAGCTGCGCCTGGACCGCCTCGGCGACGGACCGTGGGCTGTCGCGTGTGACGACCTCCCCGGTCTTCGGCGACACGGTCGTGCCGACGCGGGCAAAGAGCAGGCGGAGGTAGTCGTAGACCTCGGTCTGGGTGGCGACCGTCGAGCGCGGGTTCTTGGTGCCGGTCTGCTGCTCAATGGCGATGGCCGGCGCCAGCCCAGTGATGAGGTCCACGTCCGGCTTGTCCATCCGGTCGAGGAACTGGCGCGCGTAGGCGCTCAACGACTCGACGTAGCGCCGCTGGCCCTCGGCATAGATCGTGTCGAACACGAGCGACGACTTCCCCGAGCCCGACGGACCGGTCACGACCACGAGGTTCTTCTTCGGGATCGTGACGTCGACGTTTTTCAGGTTGTGCTGCCGGGCGCCCTTGACCACCAGCTCGCGCCCAACGAAGCGGTCCTTGGCGCGTCCGTTGGTCTTCGGTCGCGACGTTGTCTTGCGAGCCTTCGTTTTCGCCATCTGGGGAATCGAGTGCGTAGGGACGGCAGCGGCCGCCAGATGGGGACGAACGCGGTCTGACCGGCGAAGATGCCGCCAGCATGGTGAAGGCGTCATGTCATCCAGCGCGCGCTTCGGTGTGTGATTTGTGTGACTGGAAGGGCCCTCTCGTGTGCATGGGGAAACCCCCGATGGGGTGACCGGTAGTGTTCTATCCCTAACGCTCCCTTCTCCATGACCCGTTGGATTCTCTCATGCCTTCCCCTCGTGGCGGCCGTTCTTCTGATCCCCACAGCCGAGGCATTCCCAACGGCCATGGGCGACACCCTGACCGTCACGACACTCGAAGACGAAAACAACACCGACGGCGATTGTTCGCTGCGAGAGGCCATCGCTGCTGCGAACACGAACATGGACGTCGACGCGTGCATCCGGACTGGAGACACCGATGACGAGGACGAAGCGCCGGATCTGATCGTCTTCAGCACCCGGCTGGCGCCTGGTCGGATCGATCTCGGCTCCGAGGGCATGACGGTCTCGGACAGCCTCGTGATCGACGGCAGCATCAGTGGAGAGCGCGTCGAGATCGACGGTGACCGCTTCTACCGCATCTTCCGCGTCACGGACGACTTCCTGGCGCTCGACAGCGTCGTCGTCCGAGGTGCGCGGGCCTCACGAGGTGGCGGTGTCCTGGTCGATGGCGCTGAGCTTCGCGTCACGAACAGCGTGTTCGAGGACAACGAAGCCAACGGCGACGCTGCCGACCAGGGCGGGGCCGCGATCTACAACGCCAGCGGAACCGTCACCGTGGCCGACTCCGACTTCAACACCAACCGGGCATCTGGCTCGGCGGGCTCCGGCGGGGCCGTGTTCAACAACGGCGGAACGCTCACGGTCACCAACACCACGTTCGTGTTCAACACTGCACGTCGGGCAGGCGGTGCCATCGAGGCCACCGGGTCAAGCATGACCATGCTCACAGACGTCGATTTCGAGGACAACGAAGCGGGTACGAGCCCCGGCAACGGCGGCGCATTCCACATCACCGGCGCCGGAGACGCCGTCATCCGCGGAGGCCTGGTCACAGAGAACGAGGCGGCCAGCGAAGGCGGCGGCTTCTGGAATGGCACCGGGACGATGTCGATTACGGAGACCACCTTCATCGGCAACGTGGCGCTCGGCAGCGCGGCCGATAACGGCGGCGGCGCGCTCTTCAACAGCGGAGGCCGCCTGGAGGTCGACAGCACGACGGTCGCTGAGAACGTCGCCAGCGGGGCCGCAAGCTCGGGCGGCGGCATCCTCAACGCCGACGGTGAGTTGATCGTCACGTCCAGCACGTTCACCGAGAACGTCGCGAGCCGGGCGGGCGGCGCGATCGAGGCCATCGAGGGCGAGACGATCCTTGCACAGTCCACCTTCGAGCGCAACGACGCAGGTAGCGCTCCCGGCAACGGCGGCGCGTTCCACATCACCGGCAGCGGTGACGCCTGGGTCGCGGGCGGCTCGTTCCGCGACAACCGCGCCTCTGCTGGCGGTGCGCTCTGGTCGTCTGGAGACCTCGCGGTGGTGACCGATGAGGACAACCTGCCGTCGGACCTTCTGGACGACGTGGAGGTCCCGGACCTCACGCTCGTCGTGATCTCCGGCAACGTCGCCGCTGCCAACGGCGGCGGCATCTGGACGAGTGGCACGCTCACGGTCAATGGCGGCGCCGGCAGCGACGACGGAACGGACGACGACGGCGACGACCGCTCGGACGACGACGACGATGCGCGCGACGGCGACCGGGCCATCTTCGTCCCCATCACCGGCAACACGGCCGCGGGCGCGGACGCCGGGATGGGCGGTGGCGGCCTCTACGTGGCCGCTGGCGACGCATCGCTGCGCTACGTCACGCTCGACGGCAACGTCGCCAGTGGGGCCGCGGGCTCCGGCGGTGGCGTCCTGGTGGCCGATGGCGGCATGCTCCGCGTGGCGCTCTCTGAGGTCACCGGCAACACGGCTAACCGGGCCGGCGCAGGCATCGAGTTGTTCGACGACGCAGAGAACGATCTGCCGACCGATGCCGCGCTCCGCGAGGTGATCGTGGACGGCAACGGCATCGCGACGGCTGCGCCCGGCAACGGCGGCGGCATCCACGTCGGCGGGGCTGGTGCGATCACGATCCGCCAGTCGATCGTGTCCGACAACACTGCCCGCGAGGGCGGCGGCATCTGGGTGGCAGGCGAGGGCTCGGCCGACATCGGCAACTCGACGGTCTCGGGCAACACCGCTACGGAGGCCGGCGGCGGCGTCTACGACAACGGCGGCGCGACGATCGAGCTGTCCAGCGCGACCGTCGCCATGAACGAGGCAGGGACCGATGGTGGCGGCCTCCTCTCGCAGGGCGAGTCCTTCTCGTTCCAGAACACGATCGTCGCCATGAACACCGCTGGCGGTATGGGTGCCGACTGCGCAGGAGCGTTCGATTCCGACGGCAACAACCTGATCGAGACCGCTGCCGACTGCACGATCAGCGGCGACACCGGCAGTGACATCGTGGACACGCCTGCGCTGCTGTCCCCGCTGGCGGACAACGGCGGGTTCACGCGCACGCACAACCTCATCAGCGGCAGCCCGGCGTTCGACAACGGCGACTCGGCGTTCGACGTCGACCAGCGCGGGTTCGACCGCAGCGAGGCGGCCGACGACATCGGCGCCCTGGAGGTGCCGGCGCCGCCGGTCTCCAACGGCGACGATCCGGACGCCAATGGGCTCGCGCTGGCCGCGGCACGTCCGAACCCGGCCACCGGATCCACCACGGTGGCGTTCACCGTTGCGGAGGCCGCCCAGGCGCGCGTCGAGCTCTACAACGTGCTCGGCCAGCGCGTGCTGACGGCCTTCGACGGCACCGCCGCACCAGGTACCGAGGTGTCCGTCGACGTAGACCTGGCCCCGCTGGCGGCGGGCGTCTACCTCGTCCGCCTGGAGTCGGCAGGTCAGGTGGTCACGCGCCAGCTGACGGTGGTCCGCTAGGCGCCACGCAGACTGCGTCAGATGCGCCCCCGTCGGCTTCGGCTGGCGGGGGCGTTCTCGTGCGCGGTCCGCTGACGGAGGCCGCAAGCGGGGTGGATCATGCCGCCAGCAGTGCGCGGAGAGCAGACAGATTCGCGTCGTCGTCGAAGGCTGCCCGAACGGGGGTCGTGAAGCCCTCGACCACCTGTGATGACAGCTCGCCGGTGTCTGACTTCAGCGCCAGCCGGTACGTGTCGCCGTCCAGGAGGTACTGCTCGACCATCTGGGTATCGGCGTCCACGATCCAGTATTCGCCGACACCGTGAGCGGCGTAGTCCTCGAACTTAATTCCCCGGTCGCGACGCTCAGTCGAGGTGGATAGAACCTCGACGGCAAGGTCGGGCGGAGGGTAGACGAGGGTCCGTGCTCGAATACCCTCGGCGGTCTCGCGACCGAAGAAGCAGATATCAGGCTCGTAGTCGTTCCGCGTCATCTCGACGAGAGCTTTCTCGAACCGGACAACTCCGAGGCTGTGAAGCTCCGCGTACGTGCTGAGGAGTCTGAACAGCCGTCCGACGGTAGCGGTGTGTGCGTCGCGGGCAGGGGAGTGCATAATGATCTCGCCGTTGATGAACTCCGCCTTCTCTCCTTCGAGTGAGTCGCGGAATGTGTCGCGCCGATCCGCCTCGTCATCCAGCACGCGCTGGAGCCGCGCGACGTGGGCTGGCAGGGCAGGAGAGTCGAGAAGGGGGGCGACAGGATCAGTCATGGGGCCGCGGGTGTGTCGAATGGTACAACGTGTCCCTCGTCCCATTCGTCCCGCACCCCCCCCGGCCGCCAGCAGGGTACGTGCAACGATGGCACCGCTGGCGGCCTCCGCCAGCGGGCGTCATCTTGCGGAACGCTCTCTCCGACCCGTGCGCAACCCGTTCCGTCACGTCCCTGAGGCCCCGACCAACCCCACCTCGGCCCCCGCTCCGCGCGACTTCGACGTGGCCGACCTCTACCAGGAGCGGCCCGCCTCGACGAACGCTGCCAGCGCGGCGGAGGCCCTGGGCGAGAAGCTGCGCCAGGCCTACTTCTGGATCGCCAACACGGCCATCATCTCGCCGTACTACGACATCGAGTACGGCGACGACCCGCCAGCGGAGTACACCTTCGGCGATACCGACAGCGTGCTCACGCTGCCGTCGGGGCAGAGCTACTCCAGCTTCGTGCTGGTGCCGCTGCTGACGCTGGCGGTCCGGCGACGGTGCCTACTCGTGGGCGGGCCGGGGCGCGGCAAGACCGCGACGGCCGTCCTGATGGGCCTGCTGGCGGGCTACCCGAAGCGCGACATCCAGCGCGCGATCCAGCACGGCCAGCCGCAGATGACGGTCACCGACCTGCTGGGCAACCCGCTGCCGAAGGACCTCGTCCAGGCCGACGACATCGACGAGATCCGCATCGCCTGGCGGAAGTGGCTCGGGATGCGCGTCAAGATCATCGACGAGTACAACCGCATCCCGACGCGGACCCAGTCGGCGCTGCTGACACTCATGGCCGACGGCTACGCCGAGGTCCTCGACCAGGTCTACGAGTGCCCCGAGGCCGCGTGGTACCTCACTGCCAACGATGACGCTGGCGGTGGGACGTACGCTGTGATCGAGGCGCTGCGCGACCGGATCGACGTGACTGTCCAGGCGCTCCACTTCTCGCCCCGCTTCCTGGACGACCTGCTGGCGCGGATCGAGGCGCGCGTCAAGCCGGAGGACGTGATCCCGCCCGAGATCGTGTTCACGCCCGAGGAGCTGGACGCCGTCGAGAGTGCCATCCTGGATGTCCGCGTGCCAGTGGCCGTGCGTCGGCGGCTAGAGTTCTTCGCCAGCCAGCTGGAGTTCGCCGAGGGCGCCGCCGAGCAGTTCGAGTACAAGACCAAGGACACCGTCAAGCTCGCCAGCGGGGACGTGGCGCGGCTGGGCGAGGACGACACCGGCACCGACCGGCTGGCGGACCTCGGCGCGCAGACGCTCGGCGGGCTGTCGGTCCGCGCGCTGCTCTCCGCGCTCGTCTACGTCAAGGCCATCGCCTTCTTCCGCGGGCGGGCCGAAGCCGACCTGGAGGACGTGCGCCAGATCCTTCCGTTCGTCCTCCGCGACACGCTCCAGCTCAATCCCGACGCGCCGTTCTTCGAGCAGCCGGGCCATGCGCACTACCGCCTCGACCGCGTCGGCTGGATCCGGCGCCTGTTCGACCTCGCCTGCGCCGAGTACGACCGCCTCGACCGCGACCGCGACGACCCGGTGGCCGACCTCGAGGCTGAGTTCGCACGCGGCCTCGACGGCCTCGCGGCCCGCGACGTGCGCCAGCGGCTCACCCAGATCGAGCGCCTGCTGGCGCGCTGGAGCCGAGGCCGTAAGCTGACCGGCCATCTCTACGACGACCTCCTCGTACTCAAGTACCTCCACCAGCGGTACACCAACTACCTCCACTGGCTGGAGTGGAGCGCGCAGCGGTGAGGCTGGCCCCGGACCATCCGCTGGCGGTGGCCCTCGCGGCAGATCGCCAGCGGGTCAACGCCCAGTTCGAGGCGGCCCGCGCCCGTCGGCCCGGCCTCGACGGCGCTGCCGTGCTCGACGCGCTGGCGGACCTCGTCGGGCCGCTCGCGGAGGAGGCCGAGGTGGTGGGGGGCGAGACGGTGGGCGCCGTGCTCGACGCGCTGGTGCCGCTCGTCCTGGAGACCGTTGGCAGGGGCGAGGTGGAGGGGACGCCAGCGGGGCAGGCGTGGGCGCGCGCGCTCCACGGATGCCGCGCGCATGTGGTCCGATCGCCGCGACGGGTGGCCCGCGCGCTGCTCCAGGCGGTCCGCCGGCTCGCACGCACCGACGGCGCCGACGCCGTCCGCTGGGCCGACCGCCTCGCGTCGCTTGCCGATCACGCGCCGACGGCCGGCGCGCTGCTCGACGCAGGCGCCGTGCTGGCATGGCGCGAGGGCATGGCGCGGCTGCGAACGGGCGCGCTCCGCGTCGCCGCCAGCCTACCGCCTCCGCTGGCGCTGGCCGCCCTGGGCGTACCCGATGCCCCCACGGATGCCCTGCCTCGCGTGCTCGACAGCCTCTACGCCGACCCTTGGCTCGCTCCCGTCGAGGCGCTGCGCCAGCGGAGCGAGGCCACCGGGCTGCAGATCCGCGCCGTCTGCGGCGGCTTCGCCGGGTTCGGCGGTCCGTTTGTACGGCCACCGGAGCTGGCGACAGACGCACGCGGCGTCGTGGCGACGGACGGAGACCGCTGGTGGCGGCTCCACGCGGACGTGTTCGGCGCGGCGTTCCAGCGGATCGACGCCCCAGGTCCGGCGACGCCCAGCCCCGTCCCCATGCTGACGAACGGCCGTGTCTCCTGGCGAGGCCACACCGCCGACTTTCCCCAGCTGGCGGGACGCCCAGGCGCCGTCGCGACCGACGAGATGCTGGCGGTCGTGATTCCGCAGTCCCACCGGGTGGCGGTGATCGCACCGTGAGCGACCTCGACGCCCTGCGAGC
This sequence comes from Bacteroidota bacterium, assembly GCA_038744895.1. Taxonomy (GTDB): domain Bacteria; phylum Bacteroidota; class Rhodothermia; order Rhodothermales; family Rubricoccaceae; genus Rubrivirga. Next base: position 9,874 of record JBCDLV010000040.1, read on the forward strand.
GACGTGGGAGGCGGCCTGGGAGCCTGCCTTGGACTGCTGGAGTCCCTTCACGCGCCTCCGCCGCCCGACGTGGTGCCTCACCGAGGAGGACGAGCAGCGCGAGGGGCTGACGGGCAGCTTCGCCATGATCCGGCTGACCGACAAGGCCGTCTGCATCAGCCTGCGCCAGGTGGCCGAGAAGGGCATCGGGGCGTTCGCTCGGGAGGTGTTGGCGCACGAGATCGGCCACCATGTGCTCGCGCCGGGCGACCTCTCGCGGCATGCACGCAGCCTCGCCCACATCCGGCTCGGCCTGCCGTCCGTGGAGCACCTCAGCCCGATGGTGGCGAACCTCTACACGGACCTCCTCATCAACGACCGGCTCCAGCGCCAGATGGGCCTGGACCTGGCAGGCGTCTGGCTGGCCCTCGACGAGGGCGAGGCCCAGGGAGCGTTCTGGACGCTCTACCTCCGGACGTACGAGGTGCTGTGGGGCCTCCAGAGTGGCACGCTGGCGCGCGGCCCCCGGACGCCGCGCCTCGACGCCGACGCGGTGCTGGCGGCCCGCGTGATCCGCGTCTACGGGCGCGACTGGATCGACGGCGCCGGTCGGTTTGCGGCGCTCTGCCTGCCCTACCTGCTCGACGAGGTGGAGGAGGCCACCAGGGCGTTCCGCGCGTGGTTGGACACCACAAGCGCGGGACAGGGCGGCTTCCCGGCTGGCCTGTCGGAGGTCTCCGCTGGCGAGCGCGAGGGCGCCATCCACCCGGCGTTCGACCCGCTCATCTCGGGGATCTCGGCCGAGGACGCCCGCAAGATTCTGGCGGGCGAGGGCGGTGGCGTCGCGACGATCGGCGGTCAGAAGAGCGAGAAGACGTACCGCGGGCCCGTCGAGTACGGCGACTTGCTTCGCCTGGCCGGGATCGCTGTGACCGAGTCGGAGGCGGCGGTTCGCTACTACCGCGAGCGGGCGGTGCCGCACCTCGTTCCGTTCCCGAGCCGCGTGACGTCACGCTCGACGGATCCGCTGCCCGAGGGCCTGGAGACCTGGGAGGTCGGCGACCCGCTCCACGCGGCCGACTGGGTCGAGACCGTTTTCCGGAGCCCCCACGTGATCCCCGGCATGACGACGGTCCAGCGGAGCTATGGCACCGAAGAGGGTGTGAGCCCGGAGCGCCAGCCGGTCGATCTCTACGTCGGAATCGACTGCTCCGGGTCCATGCCGAATCCCCGCCGGCAGGTGTCCTTCCCGGCCATCGCGGGCGCCGTCGTGTGCCTCTCCGCGCTGCGCGCGGGCGCCTCCGTCGACGTGGTCCTCTCCGGCGAGCCGGGACAGTCGGTCGGCCTGGGCGGGCCGACGCGCGACGAGAGCCGCGTGCTGGCGCTCCTGACGGACTACCTCGGTACCGGCTACGCCTTCGGCGTTCACCGGCTGGCGGAGACGTTCGGCCCGGACGCGCCGGCGCGTGACCGTCCGATGCACATCCTGCTCCTCTCTGACAGCGACCTGTTCCTCATGCTCGAGGCGACCGAGGAGGGCGCCCAAAAGCCGTATGGCCAGCGCGCCAGCGGGAAAGGACCCCTCGGGTGGGACGTCGCCGAGTCGGCGCTGGCCGCCGCTGGCGGCGGCGGGACGATCGTCCTCGACCTGCCGCCGACCTCCCACCCGGAGCCGGTCGAACGGCTTCGCCAGCAGGGCTGGGACGTCCACTTCGTGCGCGAGCAGGCCGAGCTGGTCGGGTTCGCGCGGGCGTTCGCGCGGGCCGTCTACGCTACCGAGCGCGCCGAGGCATGACGGAGGGACCGCCCCTGGAACGCCTCACGCGCCGCCTCCAGGCGTGCCCAGATGCCCTCCTTCATCCGGAGTCCGTCGACGTGCCCGCCGTGCTGGCGGACGTCCTGCGCGACCTGGCCGGAGACCCGCTGCGACGTGTCGGTACGCCTATGCTGCCCGCTGGCGCCTCGCCACGAACGACTGGCGTGGCGCTCGTGACGGCGTGGCTCCTGGCCGACGAGTCCTTCCGAGGTCTGGTCTCGCCCGATGCCGCGCGGCAGCTAATCGCGCGCGATCTGGACGCCTTGGCCGCGGTGGTGTCGGCGGAGGACTGCGTGACCGACGCAGGCCGGCGAGAGGAGCTGGCCCGGTTCGTCCTGGCGGCCCTCGACCTGCGCCCCGCTGGCGAGACCGATGCGCAGGCCGCCGACCGGCTGGCGACGCTCGACAGCGCGGCGCGGCTGGCCATCGTCCGCGAGACGCACGCGGCCGAGGAGCGCGCTCGCCAGATCCGGGAGGCGATGGCGCGCAGGGCGCGGGAGGAAGCCGCCGCCAAAGCCATGCGGGAATGAGCCATCCGCGACCGCGCTACCGCGAGCACGCCCCGCTTCTGACGCCAGCGGGCGACGCGCTCCTCCGGCGGATGGAGCAGCACGCCCACGCCCCGGTGTGGGACTACACCTGCGGAGACCGCCTTGTCGAGGCCGACCTGCCCGTGCTCGACGCGATGTGTGCCGGCCTCGCGCACGACCCGCCAGCGGGCGTCATCCCCGACGCGGTTCTCGACCGCCTGCTGGCGCAGCGCGAGCGCGTGCCACACCTGCGGCGGCACCTGCCAGACACGCGCGACGAAATCGTTCGCCAGTGGGCCACGCTGCCGACGTTATCGCGAGACGACCTCGTCCACAGCACGCCGGCGTTCGTCCTGGACGACGCGGACCTCGACCGGATGGTGATCTACGCCACGTCGGGCACGACAGGCCACCCGATCCTCATCCCGAACCACCCCATCGGTGCGGCGGCGTACCAACTGCTGCTCGACCGTGCGTTGGCGCTGTGGGGCGTCGAGATCCCCAAGGGGCCCGACGCGATGGCGAACGCGCTCGTCTGCGCGCAGGCCGAGACCATCCAGTACGCCTCGACCCTGACCGTCTGGGAGGGCGCGGGCCACGTCAAGGTCAACCTCCACCCGAACGGCTGGCGCCAGCCGTCAGACGCCGCGGCCTACCTCGCCGACTTCGACCCGCCGCTCCTGACGGGCGATCCGCTCTCGTTTGCGACGCTGCTGGACCTCGACATTGACCTGCACCCGCTGGCGCTCGTGTCGACGGCCGTCGCGCTCTCAGAGGGCCTGCGCCAGCGGCTCACGGAGCGCTTCGGGTGTGCTGTGTTGGAGTGGTACTCGATGAACGAGGTCGGTCCGATTGCGGTGCTGTGCCCGACGGGGGAGGGGCACCACGTCCTCGACCCGTCGATCTACGTCGAGGTGCTGGACGCGGAGGGGCGCCCGTGCGCACCGGGCGAGCGGGGCGAGATCACCGTCACCGGGGGCCGCAACCCGATGCTTCGGCTTCTCCGCTACCGAACGGGCGACACGGCGGCGCTCGCCAGCGGGCGCTGCGCGTGCGGCTCGACCGCGCCTCGGCTGGTCGGGTTGGAGGGGCGCCAGCTGGTGGTGTTCCGGTCGGCTAGCGGCGCGTGCGTCAACCCGGTCGATGTATCGCGCATCCTCCGAGAGCACCCCCTCGTGCAGCACCGCCTCGTGCAGGACGCCGAGGGGCGATGCACGCTCGACCTTCACGCGGCCGGCCCTCTCGATGTCGCCGCCGTCGAGCGCCAGCTGGCGACGCTGTTCGGAGGCCTCCCGCTGGCGATCCGGCTGGTGGAGGGGTTCGAGGGGAAGGTGGTGCCGTACGAGAGCGCGGTAGGGGAGGAGCCTGGTCTGGGGCGATAGGTCGTACCCGATCAGACCGCTCGGATGCATCGCCCGTCCACGCGATGTCTGCCGTGGCTACGTTCGGCGGCCATGGGATTCCTCAACCCCCTCATCCTGCTCGGCCTCGCGGCGGCGGCGATCCCGATCGTCGTCCACCTGTTCAACTTCCGCAAGCCCGAGCGTGTCGACTTCTCGACGCTCCGGTTCGTGCGCGAAGTGGAGGCCACCTCGATGCGGCGCGTGCGCATCCGGCAGTGGCTCCTGCTGGCGCTACGGACGATCGCCATCGCGTGCCTCGTGCTGGCGTTCGCGCGCCCGACCCGCACCGCCGACGCGGGCGTCTTCGAGGAGGGCGCGGCGCAGAGCCTCGTGCTCGTGCTCGACAACAGCCGCTCGATGACGCTCCGCGATGCCCAGGGCGAGCTCCTCGACCAGGCGCGCGCGGTCGGCGGCGCCGTCGTCGAGGCGACCGCCAGCGGGGACGAGCGGACGCTGCTGCCGGTCGCCAGGCCGCCGGAGTACCGGCCGGTCCCGTTCCAGTCGGAGGGCCCGGTACTGGACGCCGTCGAGGCGCTGCCTCCGCTGGCGGGTGCCGAGCCGCTCACGGCGGCCGTCGCGCGAGCCGGGAGCCTGCTGGACGGAGCCCTCCACCCGCGCCGCGAGGTGGTCATCGTGAGCGATCTCCAGACGGCCACCTTTACCGACTCCGCGAGCGCGGCCCTGCCCGAGGGCGTCGACCTGACGCTCTTGCCGCTCGGTGCGCGCCAGCAGGTCAACACGGCGGTGACGGATGTGCGCGTGGTGAGTCAGATCGTCGAGCCGGGACGGCCGGTCCAGGTGGAGGCGACCGTCGTGCGCTACGGCGGGCGGCCCGGGACCGTCGGCGCGTCGCTGTCGCTGGACGGCCAGCGCGTCGCGGAGACCGCCGTCGACGTGGTGCCGGATGTGCCCGTACGCGTTCCGTTCACCATCACGCCGTCTGGTCGAGGTTGGCTCGGCGGCGAGGTTCGCATCGAAGCCGACGCTGCCGAGTGGGACGACGCCCGCTTCTTCGCGCTCCGCGTGCCGCCGCCGCCGCGCGTCCTCGTCGTGCGCGGCGACGGAGCCCGCGCCGACCTCGTGGCGCTGGCCCTCGGCGTGGCCGCCGAGTCGGGCGGCGTCGTGCTCAACGAGATCGCCGAGGGCTCGCTGGCCGGCGCCGACCTCGACCGTGTGGACGCCGCCGTGCTGATCGGACCGACGCGGATCTCAGACCCCGGCCGGCTGGCGGCGTTCATCGGAGAGGGGGGAGGCGTGCTGGCGTTCCCCGGTGCCGAACCCGGAGCGCTGAACTCCCTGCTGGCGTCGCTCGGCGCCGGGCGCATCGGCGAGGTGCGCGACGGCGCGGGCGAGAGCCTCGGCACGACGACGGCCGTCGACCTGGACCATCCGGTGTTCGCGGGCGTGTTCGATGCAGCCCGGCCTCGACCTGAGGCCATCGACATTCGCCGTATCGCGCCCTACCGATCCGGCGGTGCCGACGAGGCGACGCTCATCGCGACGCAGGCGGGCGCGCCCCTCCTCCAGGAAATCCGCCAGGGCGAGGGGAGCCTGCTGCTGTTCGGCGTCGCGCCGGACCTGGAGTGGAGCGACCTCCCGCAGCGCGGCCTGTTCGTGCCGCTTCTGTACCGAGCCGCCGCCTACCTCTCCGCCGGATCCTCCGTCGCCGACGATGGCGAGGTCACGACCCGCGAGGGCGGCACCGTCCGCGTCGAAGGCGTCGAGTCCGGCAGGGCGCTGCGCCTCGTCGGGCCCGATGGCGTCTCGCTATCTCCGCTCCAGCGAACCGTTCCCGGCGGCGTGGTCCTCGACGTGGGCGATGCGGTCGCCCGCGCCGGTCTCTACCGCGTCATGCAGGGTGAGCGCACGCTCCGCGTGGTGGCCGTCAACGAGGACGCCCGCGAGTCCGACCCCGCCCAGCTCGACCCCGTCGAGGCCGTACGTCGGCTGGAGGCCGCGACCGGCCGGCCGGTCCGCCTGGTCGACGGCATCGCCAGCCTGACGGGCCGCGAGGACGCCGCTGGCGTGCCGCTCTGGACCCTCTTCCTCGGCATCGCGCTGACGTGCCTGGTGGCCGAGACCATCGTGTCCGCCCGCTGGCGCCCGTCGAACGACTAGGGGCGCCAGCGTCACGACAGGTTGGTCGTGAGCGAGTAGTAAGTGGGAAACGGGATGTGGCAGATCGTCTCCCCCTCCCGGCTCGACACGACTCACGAGCAAGCTGTCGCCTCTATAGCGCCAGCGGGTGCAGCCATTTCG
>JBCDLV010000041.1:0-15752 GCA_038744895.1 Bacteroidota bacterium
AGGATGAGGCGGTAGCCGGGTGAGTTGCGATGCAACGCCAGGTCTGTGGGCGGGTCGTGCACGAAGTGCTGATAGTCCTCGGGATCGTGGCCGCCGTAGAAGGCGAAGAAGCCTTGGCCCGCAGGTCCGTAGAGGTACCGGACGGCCCCCGTGGTCGGGCTCTCGGCTAAGACCACGACACCCGGCTTGATGGCATCGGCCCGGAACGCGGAGGTCTGCCCCATGAACCCGCGCACGGCGGCGACGTGGTTCTGCGTCAGCATGGTGGGGACCGGGTCGTACCGGGCGGAGAAATCGAAGAGCGTGAAGTAGTCCGTGAGCGGGCTGCGGAGTGACGGCGGCGGCGCGAGGTCGATGTCAGCATGCTCGTACTCCATCACGTTCAGAATGGGACGAAAGTCCTGGAAGGCGAGCGTCTCTGAGTAGTCGAGCGCGTCCGCCGCTCCGGGCGTCTGCCCGTCGCCGTCGATCTCCGCCGGCACGATGTCGACACCCTGCGCTGCCAGGGCGAGGTCGAACGTGTCCGCGCCGGAGCACATCGCGAACAGGAAGCCGCCCTGGACGACGTAGTCACGAATCGTGCGGACCACCTCCAGCTTGAGCTCGCTCACCTTCGAATACCCAAAGGCTCGGGCGGCCGCCTCGGCCTGCTGCTGCTGCTGCTGGTACCACGCTTGACCGCCGAATGACGAGTAGAACTTGCCGTACTGACCGGAGAAGTCCTCGTGGTGCAGGTGCACCCAGTCGAACTCTGAGAGACGCCCCGTGAGCACGTCCTCGTCGTAGATCTGCTCGTACGGGACCTCGGCGTAGGTCAGCGCCAGCAGGACCGCGTCGTCCCAGGGAAGGGTCTGCTCCGGGGCATAGACGGCGATCCTCGGCGCCTTCTCCAGCCGCACTACCGAGGTGTTCGCTGAGGGCGATTCCGCCGCCGCGATCGTCAGGTCTCCGTCGGTCGCCTCGAACGACACGCCGCGGGCGCGCAGCTCTGTCTCCATGCCTCCGCCAGCGGTGACCACGAAGGACCCGCCGCGGACGTTCAGAAGCCAGTCGACGGTCAGGTTCTGGTCGAGCGCCCAGTAGACGGCTCCGTAGGCACGGAGGTGATCCGACTGCGCGTCGTCCATCGGGATGAGGACGTCCTGCCCGCTGGCGGGCGCAGCCAGAACGGCGAGGGCGAGGAGAAACGATCGCATGGCTGAATGGGAGAAGCAGACGGTAGAGACCCTGGCCTGTGGTGCACTTACGCCGACGAGCGGAGGCGTCGCAGCTCCTGCCGGGCCTCGGGAGCAAGCGGCGAGCCGGGGAAGGACTCGAGCAGCAGATCCCAGCGCGTCGCTGCGCCAGCGGGGTCGCCCAGATCTGCTTCGAGCAGCCGCGCCTGAAGGCGGAGCGCCCGGTCCAGGAAGAACGACAGCGGATGCAGCGCCGCCAGCTGGTCGAGGGCGTCGACGGCCTCCTGGGCACGCCCCAGATCGGACAGGATGGTCGCCCTCAGGTAGATCGACTCGTCGCCCAGAGGGGCGTCGCGTCCGAATCCGGCATCCAGGGTGTCGAGCGTGGCGAGGGCCTGGTCCAGCAAGCCCCTCCGCTGGCGCAGCGCCGCGCGAGCGTAAATGTGGAGCGGATCCGTAGTCAAGTCTGCATCCGGAGGCGGCATCGCCTCGGGGTCGAGGACCTCGTTGAGGGTCACGCGCAGCGAGATGGCGTCGTTGGTGGCGTCGGCCGCGGTGTTCTCGTCCAGCGCCTCCGTGCGCGCCAGCGCGGAGAACATGAACCCCTCGTAGAAGTCGAGGAGCGCCAGTTCGTAGCGGGCCTGCTCGGCGAGGGGGCCGACGCGGATCTGCTCGTCCACGTCGATGTACCGCTGGCGCGCCTCGTCCAGGTCGCCTCGCCGCAGCGCTACGTCGCCGAGCGCCAGCCGGGCCGTCGCTGCGACGCCCTGGTCGCGCCCGGACGCTGCCTCCGCCAGCCGGGCCTCGGAAGCCTCAAACTCGCCGTACACGTCACGAAGCAGCGTGGCTAGCGCCAGCGCGGCAGACGCCGACGACGGGTCGGAGGTATGGGCCGTGAGGAATGCCTGGTAGGTCTCGCGCGCGCGGTCCGCGTTTGGCGTGGGTCCCGCGGCGAACCGCTCCCGAGCCTCCCGCGCCTGATCGTGCCAGATTCGAGCGCGAAGGAGAAGAGCGGCTGGCGCCGTCGGCCCGTCGCCGTGACGGGTCAGGATCTCGTCGAGAGCCGCGGCTGCGGCTTCCGGTGCGTCGGCAGCGCGAGCCCGTTCGGCAAAGCGATAGAGCGACTCCCCCTGTTCGTTTTCGAGCCGGTCCAGGGCACGCATCGCATCGAGGGCCGCTCCGTAATCCCCCTGTTCGAGCGCGAGCCACGACTGCAGCTCACGCAGGGTGCGGTTGAGCGGGTCTTGGGCAGTCGCCCGCGCGATGGCCGCCGCGAAGATCTCCGGTGCTCCCTGTCCCGAAAGCATCCGTGTCATACGGGATTGGACCGTTCGCTGGTAGCTCGCATCGTCGGCGGCGAGCGACAGGTACAGCTCCGCGGAGCGTTCGTAGTCGAGCGCCAGCCCGTACAGGTGGGCCAGTTCCAGCCGAAAGAGCCGCTGATCGTCGAACCGCTGGCGACCGGCCTCGAGCACCTCGGCAGCCCGCTCGAACAGGCGAAGCTGGCCGATGGCGTTGGCGACGAGCCGGTACGTCTGCTCGTCGTTCGGGGCGATGGCGACCGCGGCGACCCAGTCGGCCTCCGCCTCGGCGGATCGGTTCGCACGCTGGAGCGCCGTGCCGCGGTCGAGGTGCAGTTGGAGCGTGGGCCCGCTCCGGTCGATTCGCTCGCTGGCGGCGTCTGCTAGGGCTTCGTACTGCCGCCCGACGGTGTATGCCTCTTTCAGCTTGAGCCAAATCGGGATCGACTCCGGGTTGTCCACAGCGAGGTCTTCCAGCAACGCCGTCGCTTGCTCGATCTGGCCGTTCTCGAGCAACTGGTTGGCCAAGAAGTACGACGGATTCTCCTCAGCGACGCCAGCGGAGGCTGGTGTGCCCGGAAGCTGAGGCTGCGCCGATGCTGCCGCGCCGAGTAGAAAGATGAGGAGAGACCCACGCACGGAGCCAAAGGTAGGGGGAGGAGGCCGCTATCTTCGTCCGCCTGCCAACGCCCCTTCCCGCGCCGTTCGTGCGGCGCCGCCTATGCTTCCGGACCTTCGCCCGCCCGCGCCTCGACGCGGACCTGACCTGCGACGGGTGGCTGTGCTTGGCTCGACGGGGTCCATCGGGGAGCAGACCCTGCAGGTCGCCGACCTCTTTCCGGATCGGCTCCAGGTCGTCGCGCTGACGGCCGGCACGCGCTGGGAGAGGCTGGCAGAGCAGGCCCGTGCCCTCCGCCCGGAGCGGGTAGCCATCGCCGACCCGTCGCTGTACGCCCCGCTGGCGGACGCTCTCCGGGGAACCGGCGTGGACGTGGCAGCCGGCGCGGACGCGGTCCGAGATGTCGCCATCATGCCGGGCGCGGACGTCGTCGTCGCGGCCATCGTCGGATCCGCCGGCGTCGAGTCCACGCTCGCCGCGGTCGAACTCGGGCGCCCGGTGGCCCTGGCGAACAAGGAATCCCTCGTCATGGCGGGCGCCCTCGTCGCCGAGGCCAGTCGTGCGTCCGGGGCCGTCGTCATCCCCGTCGATTCCGAGCACTCAGCGCTCTTCCAGTGCCTCCTAGGCGAGCCGCGGGACGCCGTCGAGCGCCTGATCGTGACGGGTTCTGGTGGTCCGTTCCGCCAGCGGGACGCCCGCACCTTCGATGCCATCACGCCAGCGGAGGCCGTCGCCCACCCGACGTGGTCGATGGGCGCCAAGATCAGCGTCGACTCGGCGACGTTGATGAACAAGGGGCTGGAGGTCATCGAAGCCCATTGGCTCTTCGGCATTCCGGCCGACCGAATCGACGTCACGATTCACCCGCAGTCGATTGTGCACTCGGTAGTGGAGTTCGTGGACGGCTCGTCCAAGGCCCAGGTCGGGCCGCCGACCATGAAGGTGCCGATCCAGGTGGCCCTGAGCTACCCGGAGCGCTGGCCCGCGCCGCACCCTCGCCTCGATTGGACCCAGGCAGGCCCGCTGGCGTTCGAAGCCGCGGATCGGCACCGCTTTCCATGCCTCGACCTCGCCTACGACGCGCTTCGGCAGGGAGGAGGGGCACCTGCCGCGCTCAACGCGGCCAACGAAGTGGCGGTCTCTCACTTTCTCTCGGGAGCCATCCGCTTTACTGACATCCCTCGTCTCGTCGAGGCCGGCTTGCACGCGGCCCGACCCGCGGGCACGCTCGACGACCTCCAGGCCGTTGACGCGGCCGCTCGCCGCGCCGCAGAGGCGCTTGTGACCCTGACTGCCTGACGGTCGTAGCCGTCCGCTCCCATGGAGGCCATTCTCGATACGCTCTCGTACTTCCTCTGGGTCGCCCTCGCGCTCGGAGTGCTGGTGTTCGTCCACGAACTCGGCCACTTCCTCGCCGCCCGCCTGTTCGGCATGCGCGTGGACGCGTTCTCGCTCGGCTTCCCGCCGAACATCTTCTCGCGCAAGATGGGCGATACCGAGTACCGGCTCGGAGCGGTCCCGCTGGGCGGCTACGTCAAGATCGCCGGGATGGTGGACGAGAGCATGGACACCGGCGGCCTGGAGAGCGAGCCGCAGCCAGACGAGTACCGGTCCAAACCGGTGTGGCAGCGAAGCGTCGTGATCTCCGCTGGCGTGGTGTTCAACCTCGTCTTCGCCGTGATTCTCTTCGCAGGCCTCGCGCTTCTCTTCGGGCGCTCCTACACGCCTGTCGAGAACGTGCCGCTGGAGATCACGCAGGGGACCATCGCCTCCGAGATGGGGCTGGAGAGTGGAGACCGCGTCGTCGCTGTCAACGGGGAACCGGTCGAGCGCTTCGAGGAGGTGTTCGCTCCAGAGGCCCTCACCGCGGACCCCTACCGACTCACGGTTCTCCGCGGAGGCGACCGGGTCGAATTGGCGGCCGAGTCGGGCCTCGCCTCTCGACTGTCGCGCGAGATGGTGGCTCTGGAACGGGAGGGCCAGGAGGTCAGCTTCGAGATGTTGTTTGGAGCCGATCCGCGAATTCCAGCCGTGCTCGAGTCCGTGGCGACGGGCTCGCCAGCGGAGGATGCCGGCCTCCAAGTCGGTGATCTCATCCTCGCCGTCGACGGCGAGCCGACGAGTTCCTTCAACGTTCTCGTCGACCAGATCCAGGCGACAGACGGAAATGCGGTCTCGATCCGGTGGGCACGTCCGGACTCTCTGGGGCCTGCGGCTGGCGATGCCGACGTCGTCGAGCGTCGTGCCGCGGCCACCGTGTACGAGTCGCAGGTCCAGCCCAGACCCTCTGGCGACCGACTCCTCCTGGGCGTGACGGCCGATCAGAGCGTCTTCGGCCAGCGGATCGAAACGCTCGGCATCGGCCAGTCTCTCGCCAGCGGAGTCGAGCGCACCGTGTCCAACGTGACCATGACGTTTGCCTTCATCGGCAAGCTGGTCACGGGCAGCGAGAGCGTTCGCGACAACGTCGGCGGCCCGCTGATGATCGCCAAGCAGTCGAAGGAGGCTGCCGACCGTGGCGCCCGGCGCTTCTGGGAGTTTGTGGCGTACCTGTCGATCGCCCTGGCGGTGTTCAACATCCTACCGATCCCGGCGCTCGACGGTGGCCACCTAGTCTTCCTGGTCTACGAGGCCATCGTGCGCCGCGAGCCGTCGCTGAAAGTCCGGATGGTGGTCCAGCAGGTTGGCGTGGCGCTGATCTTGATGCTGATGGTGTTCGTCATCTTCAACGACGCCGTCCGCTGGTTTGGCTGACGCGCCTGCTGGCGTAGCGCCAGCGGGGACGAAGCCACAGGATTCCTAGCACCTCCGCCGAGATCGGCGTGCCAACGGGCTACCTTGAGGCCATGTCTTTCGTGGCCGAGTCTCCTGTCCAACTGACGTCCAGCGCGCAGAGCGTTGCCGACCGGCAGGAGCAGGGAGCGCTGCAGGCCCGAGGAGCGATCCCGGTCCACATCGCGTGCATCATGGATGGCAACGGACGATGGGCAAGCGGGCGCGGCAAAACGCGCGTCAAGGGCCACCACGAGGGCGTCGTGTCCGTTCGAGATGTCACGGAGGCCTGCGCCCAGATCGGCGTCAAGCACCTGACCCTCTACACGTTCTCGACGGAGAACTGGCACCGACCGGCGGCGGAGGTGTCTGCCCTGATGGAATTGCTCGTGCGGACGCTGCGCCGAGAAGCCGAGCGGCTGCACCGGAATGGCATTCGCCTCAACGCCATCGGCGACCTCTCTCGGCTCCCCGAGCGCGGGCAGCGCGAGCTGACCGAGGCGTTTGATCTCACCGCGGGCAACGACCGCATGACGCTCACGCTGGCGCTGAGCTACGGGTCGCGATGGGAGATCACGGAGGCTGTCCGCCAGATCGCCGACGACGTGCGTGCAGGCCACATGGACCCGTGCGATGTGACCGAGCAGACCGTCGCAGACGCACTCCTCACTCGCGGCCTGCCCGACCCTGACCTCCTCATCCGCACCGCTGGCGAGATGCGCCTGAGCAACTTCCTCCTCTGGCAAGTGGCGTACACCGAGCTGTTTGTGACGGACAAGCTCTGGCCGGACTTCCGCCGAGACGAACTGTACCGCGCCGTCCGGAGCTATCAAGACCGCGACCGACGCTATGGACGGCTCGCCGACGACGGGTAGGGGGTGCCGTTGCGCCTGCAATAACCCGTTGGAGGTGCCGTTCGGTGAGCGTGATCCGGGACGCGCGGCCTTTTCGCGTGCTCTCAGCCTACCTCCCAAGGTGCTCCCGGTACTTTCGTTGCCCTGCTGGCGGCTTCGGCCGTGTCCTGACTCCCCTACGATCGCTCGTGCGCGCTTTCGCCCTCGTCTTTCTGACCGCCCTCGTGCCAGCTTCCATGGCCCAAGGAGACGCTCAGACCCCGGCACAACAACGGTACGAGATCCTGTCGATCTCCGTGGAAGGCACGTCGGATGAGGCCAGCCAGACGCTTGTCCGCTCCGTCAGTGGGCTCCGGTCAGGCACGACGGTCGCCCTGCCATGGGACCCACAGTTCGCCGAGGCTGTCCGCGCCCTCTACAGCCGTGGCGGCTACTCAGACGTCCAGATCGAGGCAACGGAAATCGCGGGCAATGGCGTCTTCCTCACCATCAAGGTGGTCGAGGAGCCCCGGCTCGCCGGCTTCGGCATCGAGGGTATGAAGTCGTCCGAGGTCGAGGACCTTCAGCCCTTGATTCCACTCCTCCGGGGCCGGGCCGTTCGCCAGGCCGACATTGAGCGTGGGGAGCTGGCCATCCGCGAGTACCTGCGAGGCAACGGCCACCGCCAGCCGGAGATCATCGCCCAGCGCGAGGCCGAGGAAGACGGCCGCGTCCGGATCACCTACCTCGTGGACAAAGGCGAGCGCCTGACCGTAGGAGACATCCGGTTCGAGGGCAACGAGGCGTTCTCAGATGGCACCCTGGGCCGGCGCTTTAGCAACACCCTGGAGCGTCGCTGGTGGCGCTTCTGGAAGAAGGAGACCTTCGACGACCAGGGCTTCCAGGAGGACCTTGCCAGCCTGATCTCTTACTACAACGACCGCGGTTACTACGGTGCCCGCGTGGTCCGAGACTCGGTCTACACGGTCTCCGACGACGATCGAGACGAGTTGGTGGTCGAGGTGGAAGTCGCTGAGGGGCCGCAGTATCACATCCGCGACATCGTGTTCGAGGGCAACACGATCTACACGGACCAGCAGCTCCAGCTGGCGCTCGGGATGAACCCCGGCGACGTGTACGACCGAGGCCGCATCCAGACCAACGTCAACGGCTACACGGCCGACAAGTCGGACATTACGTCCCTCTACCGGGACCAGGGTTACCTGACCTTCCGGATCGATGAGGAGGTGATCGAAGCGCCTGGGGACTCGTTGGATCTCTACTTTGAGATCACCGAGGGAGACATCTACGAGTTCGGCGAGATCAGAATCGCGGGCAACACGCGAACCAAGGAGCACGTCATCCGCCGAGAGCTTCGCACCGTCCCAGGACAGCGATTCAGCCAGGACGCCATCGAACGAACGGTCCGAGAGCTGGCGACGCTCAACTACTTCGACCCCGCCAGTTTCGGCGCAGGGCCGTCCGTCAACGTCGACGACGAGTCCAAGACCGTCGACTTGGTGTACAACCTGTCAGAGGTGTCCTCGGATCAGTTGGAGCTGTCCGGCGGGTATGGCGGCGGCAACATCGGCTTGATCCTGACGGCGCGCGTCACGTTCAACAACTTCTCGATCCAGAATCTCTCGCAGGGATTCAGCGGGGGAATGCCCACGGGGGACGGCCAACAGCTCTCGCTCCAGGTGCAGACGTATGGCAGCCAGTCTCAGATCTACTCGCTGTCGTTCACAGAGCCGTGGTTCCGGGGCCGCCCGACCCCGATCGGCTTTTCGCTCTCCTATCAGAACTCCGACTTCTCCCGGTTCGGGAGTGACGCCAAGTACGGACTGGCATCAGCGCGGGTGTTCTACCAGCAGCGCCTCAAGTGGCCGGACGACTTCTTCCAGACGGGTACGAACCTCGGGTACCGGCTCTACAACATCTCGAATCTGTCGTCCTCTGCGCTGCCCGACGGCATCAGCCAGGAGCTGACGATCAGCCAATCGCTGTCGCGCAACGCGCTCTCGAACCCGACCTTTCCGCAGAGCGGGTCGAGCGTTGGGCTCAACCTGACCGTGGCGCCGCCGATCCCGGGCTTTCTGCAGTACTACAAGACGGACTTCAATACCGCCTTCTACACCCCGGTGGCCGGGCGGCTCGTGGCGAGTGTGACCACCCAGTTTGGCTACATCGGATCGCTCACCGGCGACGATGTCGCGTTCCAGCGGTACGTCGTCGGCGGAACGCCTCTGGAAGCCAGCGGGCGCTCGCGGATCGGCCGCGGCTTCGGCCAAGACCTCGTCTACCTGCGCGGCTATCCCATCGAGGCGATTGGTCCGCGCCAGGACGGGGTGTCTGTCGGTGGCCGCATCCTGAACAAGTACGAGGCCGAACTCGGCATCCTGCTGCTTCAGACCCCGCAGCTGTCGGTCCAGCCCTATCTCTTCGCTGACGCGGCCAACACCTACGACTCCTTCGACGACTACGACCCGTCGCGGCTCTTCCGGTCGGCAGGCTTCGGCGCGCGACTCTTCCTCCCGATTCTCGGGTTGGTGGACCTCACCGCGGGCTACCAGATTGACTCGTTCTCACCGCTCACAGACCGGCCGAGCGATGTCGAGGACGCACAGCCCGGCTGGCGCTTCCAGTTCTCCCTCGGAGGCCGATAGCATCATGACGCGACTCCTCACCACCGCCCTGCTGGCGGCTGTCCTCAGCGTGCCCGCCGTTGCCCAGCAGAAGCTCGGCTACATCGACTCGGAGCAGATCCTGGGTCAAATGCCGGAGTTCCAATCGGCCCAGCAAGCCCTCGACCGGCAAGTCCAGCAGTGGCGCGCCGAAGTCGATGCACTCACCGCCGAGGCGCAGCAGCTCACCGACGAGTTCACCGCCCGCGAGATTCTCTTCACCGACGAGGAACGCGAGCGTCGCCAGCAGGCCATCGAGGCCAAGCGCCAGGAGCGTGACGCGCTTCGCACGCGCTACTTCGGCCCGCAAGGCGAACTGTTCCGCGAGCAGCAGCAGCAGCTCCGGCCCGCGCAGGAGCGCCTGCTGGCGGCCGTCGAAAATGTGGCCGAGCGCGACGACTACGATTACGTGTTCGACCGATCCGGCGACTACGTTTTCCTCTACACCCAGCCGCGCTTCGATCTCACCGATGCCGTTCTCGAAGAGCTCGGCATCGGCATCGGAGCCGCTGCGACCCCCGGCTCCGGCCGCTAACCACCGAAAGACCCCTGATGACCACGCGTACCCTTACCCTCGCCGCCGTCGCGTTCCTGCTGGCGCCAGCAGCGCTCGCCCAGCCGACGAAGATCGGCTTCGTCGATACGGATCAGATCGTGATCCGGATGCCGGCGTTTGCCGAGGTGCAGACGCAGCTCCAGCAGCAGCAGGCGGCCGTGGGCAACCGCGTCCAGATCGTGCAGGACTCGCTCCAGCAGATCCTCCGGACTCGCGTCGAAGAGTACCAGACCTTCGACCAGAGTGCCCTCGCGACCGATGAGGCGCGTCAAGAGCGCCAGCGGGAAATCCTCCAGCTCAACAACCAGATCGAGCAAGCGGAGGTCCAGGGCCTCCAGTACCTCAGCTACACCGAGGCCCGTCTGCTCCAGCCGGTGCTCAGCCAGATTGACACGGCGATCCGGGAAGAGGGCGAGGCCGGAGGCTTCGACCTGATCCTCCCGACGGTCGCCAACAACGCGCCCGTCTTCCTCTTCCGGAGTGAGCGCGTCGAGGACTTGACGGTGGCGGTGATGACGCGCCTCGGCATCGACCCTGAGGCCGCTCCCATCGGTGCGCCGGCAGCCGCAGCGGCGGCTCCTGGCGCCGCTCCAGCAGCTGCGCCGACCGCGCCAGCGGGCAACTAGCCCTGACTCTCGACATCGTGCCGCCAGCGGGCGCTGCCTTCCGAGGTGGCGCCCGCTCGGTTTTGGGGCCGCCGCGGGACCGGGGTATTCTAGCCAGCCCTCTTCTAAAGCGATGAGCACGCAGACGATCTCGACCTCCACCGCTGCCGATGTCCGCCGGGTGACCACGCAGACGCTCCAGGCGATGCGCGACGGGTCGACGCCGATCGCGATGCTGACGGCCTACGACTACACGTCTGCTCGCCTTCTCGACGAGGCCGGCGTCGACGTGCTCCTGGTCGGAGACTCCGCGTCCAACGTGATGGCTGGTCACGAGACGACGCTGCCCATCACCCTCGATCACATGATCTACCACGCGCAATGCGTGGTGCGTGGTGTCCAGCGCGCGCTGGTGGTGGTGGATCTTCCGTTTGGGGCCTACCAGGGGTCGAGCCGTGAGGCCCTTCGCTCGGCCATCCGCGTGATGAAGGAGACGGGCGCGCACGCGGTAAAGGTCGAGGGCGGAAGCGCGGTAATCGACTCGGTGCGCCGCATCCTCGACGCGGGGATTCCGGTCATGGGCCACCTGGGCCTCACCCCGCAGAGCATCTACAAGTTCGGGACGTACAAGGTGCGCGCGAAGGATGCGGACGAAGCCGACGCCGTGCGAAGCGACATCCGACTTCTCGAGGATGCAGGCGTCTTCGGCGTGGTGCTGGAGAAGATCCCCGCCCAGCTGGCGTCGGAGTTGACCGCCTCGGTGTCGGTCCCGACGATCGGAATTGGCGCGGGCGTCGGGTGCAGCGGACAGGTGCTGGTCACCCACGACCTTCTGGGCTTGACGAAGGACTTCAACCCGCGATTCGTGCGCCACTACGCGGACCTGGCGGCGTCGATGATCGATGCCGTGGGACGCTACGTGTCGGACGTGCGGGCAGGCGACTTCCCGAACGCCTCGGAGAGCTATTGACCGGTGCGCGCCGCGTCCCGCTGGCGGTGCGCGCCCGCGGGCTCTGTCTTGGAAAGACAGGGGGGCGTTCGAACAAGGCAGGCTCGTTCGACAGAAACTCGCGTCATCGGGAGGACACGTGCGCATCGAGTCGCCGTACGATCTTGACACCCTCCCGATGCCGCGCTGTGATCAATTCGACGCCACTCGATGCTCCCGCCGACCGTCCGCTGATCCTCGTCTCGAACGACGACGGGATCGACTCGGCCGGAATCGCGGCGCTGGTAGCGGCGTTGGACGGCCTGGGCACGATCGCCGTCGTGGCCCCGCTCCAAGAACAGAGCGCTGTCGGCCACGGCATCACGATCCGGGACCCGATGCGTGCCATCCCGTGGGCGTTCGAAGGACCGAGCGGACCGGTGTGGGCGCGCGCGATTACTGGCACGCCAGCGGACTGCGTCAAGATCGCTGCCCAGAAGCTCCTGCCTCGGTTTCCAGATCTGGTCGTCTCCGGTATCAACCACGGTCCGAACACCGCGGTCAACATCATCTACTCCGGAACGGTCAGCGCAGCGACGGAAGCGACAATTCTGGGCGTGCCGGCGATCGCGGTGTCGCACGGCGCCTGGCGCCCCGACGACTTCGAGCCGACCGGCCTGATCTCGCGCCAGCTGGCGGAGCGGGTGCTCGAAGAAGGCTTGCCGCCTCACGTGCTGCTGAACGTCAACGTCCCCAACGTGTCACAGTCAGACCTCAAGGGCATCCGGACGACCCGCCAGGCGCATGCACGGTGGGAAGAGGAGTTCGAGGAGCGGCGAGACCCGATGAACCGGCCGTACTACTGGCTCGGCGGCAAGTTTGTGGAGCTTGACGACGGCGACGACACCGATCTGGCGGCCCTCCGCGACGGATTCGCCTCCGTCACGCCGCTGCACCTCGACCTCACGGCTCACGCTCACCTCGACCACACCTCTTCACTCGTTTCCTCTCTCGACCTCGAACCGACACATGGCTGACATGCCCACGCCGGGCTCTCCGGCACCCGACTTTTCCGGAACCGACCAAAATGGCGATTCCATCCAGCTCTCCGACTTCGCCGGTCGACCGCTGGCGCTGTACTTCTACCCCAAGGACGACACGCCCGGTTGCACCAAGCAAGCCTGTAACCTGAGAGATGGCACTGGAGAGCTTGCGGCCGCTGGCGTGGCCGTGGTCGGGGTGTCGGCAGACTCGAAGGAGAGCCACGAGCGATTCGCGGAAAAGCACTCCCTACCGTTTTCGCTTCTTCCGGACCCAGACCACGAGATCCTGAACGCGTATGGCGTGTGGGGCGAGCGCAGCTTCTACGGCAAGAAGATCGTCGGTATCAAGCGGACGACCTTTCTGATCGGTGCCGACGGGCACATCTTGCACGTCTTCAAGCGGCCCAAGACGGACAATCACACCGCTGAGATTCTCGCCAAGCTCGACGCGTTGACGTAGCCATGATCGTAGCCGGCAACTGGAAGATGAACCTCGGCCTGGAGGACGCCGTCAGCCTAGCTGCAGACGTGGTCCGAGCCACGGCCGACAACGCTGGCGACGTCACCGTGGTCGTGTGCCCACCGGCGATCTGGCTCGACGCCGTCTCAGAACGCGTCTCGAAAAGCCGGGTCGCTCTCGGGTCGCAGAACGTACACCCCGAGTCCTCGGGCGCCTTCACGGGCGAGCACTCGGTCGGGATGCTCCTGGACGTCGGCGTCAGCTACGTGATCGTTGGCCATTCCGAGCGGCGCCAGCTGTTCAGAGAGTCTAGCGCGTTCGTCGCCGAGAAGGTGATCGCCGCTCAGAACGCAAGGCTGGTGCCGATTGTATGCGTCGGCGAGACGCTCGAAGAGCGCGACGCAGGAGATGCGGTGTCCACCGTGCTGGACCAGCTGGCGATGTCCCTAGAGGGCACGGGGCCGTCGTTTGTGGTGGCCTACGAGCCGGTGTGGGCAATCGGAACCGGACGCACGGCGTCGCCCGACCAGGCGCAGCAGATGCATGCGGCGATCCGCTCCCAGCTGGCGTCGAACGGACACGGCGGCGTGCCGGTCTTGTACGGCGGCAGCGTGAAGCCGGCGAACGCGGCTGACCTGTTTGCCCAGCCAGACATCGACGGGGCGCTGGTCGGCGGCGCGAGCCTCACAGCCGACTCGTTCGCTGCCATCGTCTCGGCTGCTGGTGCGGCCTCGTAGCGCACTGCTCCTGCTGGCGGCGGTGGCGGCCGCGTGCAGCGCCCCGCCAGCGGGCCCCCGGCTCGACGAAGGTGCCGTGGCCTACCGGTCTGGCGAACCCGCCTTCGTGCTCGACGCGGTCGCGAGCGTGCGCGGCGATTCCCTCGGAATCGATGTCTACCTGGGATTGCCGCCTCAGTCGCTCGTGTTCAGCCAGCGAGGGGACCAGCGGATCGGCATCGCGCAATGGACCCTTACTGTCGAGCGGGAGGGAGGGGCGCCTCTCATGCGCTCACCGGTGGATACACTCGTGGGCCCGCTGGCGCTGGACGCGCCGCCGACGTGGAGAACCGAACGTATCGACGTGCCTCCGGGTACCTATCGCGTGCGTGCGGTGCTCGAAGACCGGGCCAGCGACCGAACGGCAGAGCGTACCGCAGAGGTCGACGTTCGCCGACCACGGGGCACTCCGTCCCTAGGACGCATCAGACTGGATCGAGGCTCGGGCGTCTCGTCTCGCCCCGTGGACTCTGGTGCTGTGCCGGCCTCGTCGGATTCCATTCGCGCCATTGTTCAAGCCCTGGCTCTTCCGCCCGATGCGGCCACCCAGCTAACCGTCCTCCGCCTGCGCGCAGACTCCTCGGCAGCCCTGCCGCTGGTGGGCTTCACGCCTGGACCCGCCACGTTGGCGGCCCGCGGAGTGGACCTCGGCTCGGTGGATACGGTCCAGACGGTCCGCCAGCCGATTCTAAATCCAGATGTGACCCTCGATGTCGAGGCGCCACTGCCACCGCTGCGGCCTGGGGTCTACCGCGTCCAGATCGTGCTGGAGGGCGAGGGGGGAGAACGTCTCGACGTCAGTGACCGCCTACTTGTCGTCCGCCGCCGTGACTATCCCTACGTCACGCGCGTCGGCGACCTCGTGGGGCCGCTACAGTACCTCGTGAGTGAGCGAGAGCTCCGCGATCTTCGCGAGGCACCCACGCCAGCGGGCCAGCAGCGCGCGTTCGACCGTTTCTGGGGTGATCAGATCGATGACCGACGGCTGGCGACGGCGACGGTGCGCGCGTTTTACGAGCGCGTCGAGGAGGCCAACCGGCTGTTCGCCACCTACAAGGAAGGCTGGAAGACTGACGCCGGCATGGCCTACATCGTCTTCGGGCCGCCTGCGTTCGTCGAGCGTACCATCGAGGGGGAGCGATGGACCTACGGTCGAGGCGCGGGAAGTCCGTCTGTGCTCGAGTTCGTGCGGACGGCTGGGAGGCCAGGCACGCGCGACCGATTCCAGGTCCTCACGCTGATCCGCGACCGCGCCTACACTGGCGTTTGGAGGCGCGCGCAGCGCCAGTGGCGGTCGGGTGCGGTGCCCGGGAGCTAGACCTTAGCCTCAGTCGCTGTCGCCGCCCGATGCCGATGTCGTCGTGCTGGACGAACTGTCGCCGGATGAGGAGCTACTGGCCGTGTCACTGGACGCGGACTCTGACGACGAACCCGACTCAGACGGTGTGGACGAGGACCCGTCGCCCTTACGGGCGTAGTCGGTCAGGTAGAAGCCGTCTCCCTTGAACTGAAGGCCGGCACCTCCCGAGATGACGCGCTCGACGGGGACACCGGTCTCGGGATCTTCCGTCAGGGCAGGCGCAGAGATCTTCTGGAACACCTCGAAGGTGGTGCCATCGGGACGGCGGTAGACGTACGTGGGCATGTGCGAGTGTTGATGCCGGCGGCGGACCCGCCAGCTGGCGCGTTGGTTCCGGTCAGCGCGGAACGACTCAGCGCTGGGCAACTGTTGGCAGATCGTCTGGTAGGGGACCGAAGCCCCATGCCGCTGGCGCGTTGCCCGACTCGGTCGCCACGGCATCAGCGAGGGCATTCGACAGCGCGGTCCTGACATCGCGGATTCGGGAGTTGCGACGTGTCGGATGGACTCGGTTGGTCAGCAGGACGACGAACAGGCTGGTCTCCGGATCGACCCAAAGGGAGGTGCCCGTGAACCCGGTGTGGCCGAAGGCACGTGCGCTCATCGATCCTGCCGAGGAGTTGCCAGACCCGGCGTTGAC
>JBCDLV010000042.1:0-15676 GCA_038744895.1 Bacteroidota bacterium
CCGTCAGCACGTCGCGGGCGATGCCGGGGATCTCCGGGTCGCTGACGAAGGCGAGATCCACGAGCCGGTCGAACTCCGCCCGCGTCGTCGGGACGAGCGCCGACTCGCCCTGCGCCAGCAGGGTGTCGAGCGGTGTGGGGGTGGGCCCTCGCACGCCCGCAGGGTCCAGCAATACGAGACGCCGGACCTGGGGACGCACCAGCGCCAGCCGAGCCGCGATGGCTCCGCCGAGCGAGTTACCGGCCACGTCGATCCTGTCTGGGGCGACGACATCCAGGAGAGCGCTGAGCTCAGCCGTCAGGCGCTGCGTGTCGTACGTGGCGTCGGGGTCGCGTACCGAATCGCCGTGGCCCGCGAGGTCCGGAACCACCAGCCGCTGCCCCTCGGGGTAGGCCTCGGCGAACCGAATCCAGGCGTCCTTCTGCGCTCCGAACCCGTGGACCAGGACCACCGTGGGCTCCGCACCAGGCCGCTCCAGGTAGGCCACCGTCCGCCCGTCGAGGACCGTCGTTCGCTCCACCAAACCCGCCTCCTCGCGGAGGTCGGCGATGGCCCGCTCGACGAGGGACTCTTTGACGTTGCCACACCCCGCGGCGACGACGGCAACAACCAGAAGGAAGACACGCATCGGCGGCCCTACGCGCACCCGGGCGCTCGGTTCACCCGCTGGCACTCCCCGCCCGTTACAACGCCCCAGGATCGGGCTTGCGGACGATGGCGACGAAGTTTTTCGGGTACCCGCTGGCGGTGTGCTTCTTGCGCACCTCCAGCCGGTGCAGCACCACGGACCCGCCGGCGGCTACCACGCGGAGTGCCGCGACGGCCGGCGCCGCGAGCCAGCCCGTCAGCCCAGGCGCGACCTCTGCTGGGCGCGTGGGGAGGTACTTGGCCATCCGGTTGAGCTGGTAGGCCACCGTCCCGTAGTAGCCCTCCAGCCAGTCCAGCCGGTCCACGGTGAAGCCGGCCTGCGCCATAAGGTGGCGCACGCCGTAGCTCGTGTAGCGGTAGAAGTCGTACGGCACGTCGTGCTCCTCGTAGAAGAGCGGCGCCGAGTAGAGCATCCGGCCACCGGGCTTGAGGACCCGAAACAGCTCGGCCAGCACGGCGCGGGGTTCGGGCAGGTGTTCCATGACCTGGCTGAACACGACGGCGTCGAACCGCTCGCCCTCGACGGGGATGTCGGACAGGTCGCAGACGTAGGTCGTCTCGCCGTAGGCCCGGTCCACCTGCTCGAAGTCGGCGGACTCGTACACGGTGTGGGCGTAGTGCGTGCGGTACGGCGAGTCGCCGGCGCCGGCGTCGAGCAGGCGCGCGCCAGCGGGCAGGCTGGCGCCGAACGCGCGGTTCTCCTCGTCCAGCCGGACGCGCGACGAGTTGAAGCCGAGAGTGCTCATGCCGGAGGATACTTGTGGCCCGCTGGCGACCGGTCCGCCGGCGAGGCGGCACGGTGTGCATTCGACGCCTGGACGGTCACAGCTTTCGGACGCCTCTGCGCGCAGAAGCAAGGCAGAGGAACGTTCGGCTCTGGTTTCTCTTGGAGACGCAGCGTCGCCTCCGGATGGTCTGTCCGGGGGCATCTCTGCTCGCGCTCAGCGCCATTGCTCAATTCCCCCTGGAAGATGTCATGGTCATACCCGATTGGAGCCGACTACACCGTCCCGTACACGGCCCAGACTGCCGGAGCTGTCGTCGAGGCTATCGCGACGGCGTCTGAGGAGACCTTCCGCATCGTTGAGCCTGACGCCTGGACCCCGCCGGACCTGCCGCCGCCTGTCCAGCGCGACGTGTGGCACGCGGCCGTCGCGCCGGAGGCGCTCACGCCGATGTACCCCCCGGGCATTGGCGACCCCAACGTGTACACGAGTGAAGTGCTCCATCTCGCGCTCACGCCCGTCTCAGCGTACCATGCGCACGTCGTGCTGAAACGAAACAGGGGAGAGAAGCTTGGGGTCTACGTGTGGGCGGAGGATCACATCTCCTACGAGCGCCGTGGGAACCGAGAGCTCATCGACATCGATTTCCGGCTCTACGAGATCGACAAAGCCGAGCGGGACGAGTCGATAAGCGAGGAGGAGTTCGACGAGGTCTACTGGGACGAGGGGAGTGCGCTCCGGGTGCGCCGGGAGGAGCTTGAAGAGATGGACCCGAAGTTTGAGGTAGCGCGGGCGAACATGGATGCGCTGGCCCGCATTGCCAACGTGCTAGCGGAGGTGCACCCGGTCGAGCGGCTGGATGTCCACCCAGACATCCAAGCCTCGCCGTCGTTTACGAAGAGGAGACTGGGCCGACCGGAGGCCGGCGGCGCCAGCGGCACGGCCGCCCCGCCCTCCTAGAATCTCCCCGCTGGCGCTACGCGCACGCCAGCGGGGCAGCCTCTCCGCTCCGATGTGCGACGCCCCCCCGACACGCTACCCAGTCTCTGTACCTCAATGGACGACTTCAGCCTCTACGTCGAATACAACACCGACTACACGGCCGAGGCCGCCCGAGCCGTCATCGACGCCATCGCATCGACCGTCGAGGAGACCTACGAGCGCGTGGAGCCTGACCCCTGGACGCCCGACGACCTGCCGCCGCCCATCGACCGCGCCGCCTGGTACGCCGCGGTTGAGCCCGACGCGCTCAGGCCGCCCCACGAGGGATCGCCCCGCCGCAGAAGTGAATTCTTGCGTCTCAGGCTCACGCCGATCACGGGGTATATCAGCACAGTCGTGTTCTCTAGATCCCCCGATCAGGGCTGGCTTCGGGTGATCATCTTCGCCCTGGGTGGCGCCTTCTACGAGAAACGGGGGAGCCGGCGGCACTACGAACTCGGGGAGCGGATCCGGGAGTTGGACATCCTCATGGAGAGTGAGTTTGAGATCGAGGAGGCCTTCGAGGAGGCCTACGGCGACGAGTACTGGGACCTTCGCGACGAGCGCTGCGAGCTGGAGAGCCCTGAGCACGACCCGACCTACGACGTGGTGCAGCAGACCGTGGAGACACTCGGCCTCGTGGGGCTGGCGCTGGCGGAGGTGCACCCAGTTGCGGACTTTGAGCTCTTCGATCCGTACAGCCAGGACCATGGTGGGAGAGGGCGCGAGCAACTCCGCATGGCTCGTGAGACGCTGGAGAGGCGGGTGTCGCAGTAGCCGGCTCCGCTGGCGACCGGTCCGCCGGCGGGAGCCGAAGGATCTCAGCGGACAGACTCAGAGCGTCAGGACCGGCGGCGACGAGCCGTACGGCTGGCGACGAGATCCCTCGCGTCCGCTCCGGGTGGCTCCGGTGGTGAGCCTCGAAACAGAGCGCCAGCTGGGCAGAGGACGGGGCTCCGGCCTTAGACGCGCTCGACGTCCGCGAGGGCCGTCAGGCGGCTGGTGGTCCGGGTGAACTTCTCCGCGATGGCCGCCTCCAACCCCTGCCGGCCCTCGGCCTCGAACCACGCGGCGGGCTCCGTCGCGGACGTGAAGTACAACGTCGGCGGGTCGGGCAGCCCGTACAAGTCGTCGGCGACGCGGAGGAGCCGGAGCGCATCGTCGGTGTCGCTGACGTCGATGCCCTCGATGAACAGCGCCTGCGAGGCCGCCAGCTCGTCAGTGAGGCGCGTCCGCTCGGTCTCCGTCGTGAGCCGCAGGAGCTCCGGGAAATCCAGCCACCGCTTGGGCTCGGGCGCGGCCTCGAACGCCAGCCGCATCGCCTCGCGCGCCGCGGCCGCATCGCCCACCCACGCGCGGCCCTCCTTGTCCAACCGCTGGCGGAAGTCGTCGCCGCCGACGAACACCACGTGGTACTGCTGTTCGAACTCCTCCGAGATGAACCGCTCCAGACGATCCCGGCCCAGGTTGGCCGAGACAAACTTCTCGGGCTCCGCGTTGGACGACGCTGCGAGCGTGACGCCGTTCTCGCGCAGCGCCCGCAGCACCGCGATCAGGCGGACCTCGCCAGCGGGATCATCCAGTTCGACCTCATCCAGGAAGAGCACCCGGGCCTGCTCGGCGATGCGCTCAGCGTAGACCGCTGGCGGCTCGACGGCCCGCAGCAGCGCCGACGAGTGCGTGTACGCACACGGGACCGGTCGGCTGCCGTCCGCTGGCGCGTCGAGGGCGTGGTACATCGCCGCCAGCAGGTGCGTCTTGCCGGTGCCCACCGGACCCACGAGGTAGAGCCCGCCGCGGAGCCCCTCGTCCTTCTGGAACAGCCGCATCCACGAGGGCCGTCCGTGGCGCCGCCGCGCCAGCTGGACGAACCGCGCAGACCACTCGCGGGCCTCGACCTGGCTCTCGGTCTGCGGCACGTAGCTCGCCAGCCGGGCGTCGTCGTAGCGGGAGGGGGGGCGGAGGCGGTTCACGGACTGGAATAAACCAGAACCGGCGCCGACGCGTGAGCGCCGACGCCGGTCCGGAGTTGACAAAACGAGCCGCCTACGCTGCGTCGTCGTCCTGGCGATCGCGGTCGGTCGTGTCGACCGAGGTCGGGCCACCGGGGCGGCCGACGTGCGCGACGGCGTTCAGCTGGTTGTCGCTGACGGACATGCCGTTGGCGAGGAGCCGGTTGGCACGGTTGCGAAGACGGATGCGCGAGTCGAGGAACGACGTGCGCGCCATGGGGCGAGGAAGATTGACCATTGGTTTAGAGGGACAAGGATTTCGGGATATGGCCCCGAGTCCGGAGGGAGTGATGCGCGGGAGTGCGCATGCGCCGGACGCCTCGTGCCCGGCGAAGTAACAGTGTCGAAGGGAAGGCGCTGTGCCTAGTCCCGTTCGAGGGGTGTGAGCCGGGTCCGCCAGAGCGTATGTCCGCAGACGGGCCGCCCGGAGCGGCAGAGCCGCAGGTGGGAGGTGATCGACATGGTGAACATCATCAGGGTTGGGTGTGCTCTGGCGGACGCCGTGATTAGGCCCCTCAACGGGAGATATCGGCCGGGGTTACGAAGGGACCGCGAACCCACCAAGAACCCGTCTTCACAGTCGCTTTCGGGCGTGCTCCCGTTCCTCGGCCCGGCGCCAAGTGGCTAGAAACTGAGCCACGGATCGCTGTGTTCTTCGCGCGTTGACACACCGGTAGCCCTTCCGGGACCGCTGGCGGTCGCCAGCGGGCATTCAGACACTCGGTCTGGACGCCTCAGGCTGTGTCCTCGCAGCTTACCGCGAGCCCAGGTCGCCGCGGCCATCCACCAGCGGCAGCGACACGAGGTTGGCGAACATCCGCCAGGCGCCGGGCGTGAGCGCGTCCAGCTGGCGGTACCACACCAGCGGCGAGTAGATGTAGGTGCCGGAGCCGACCTCCGCCAGCAGGAGCCCGGTGGTGAGTGGGGCTTCGCCCGGATCGCTCACCTCCAGGAGGCGCTGGTAGCGGTCGTCGGCCTCTCCAGGGAAGTAGAGGCCGCGCTCTTGGACCCAGCCCTCCCAGTCGGCATCGGCGATGGCGTGTGGCGACCGGAACAGCGGGTGCTCGGGTGCTACGACGGTGACCGGCGCAGTCTCGTCTGTCACGCGGTCACGCGTGAGCGGCAGCGCAAAGGGTGCGATCTCAGACTCCTCGCGCCACTCGAACGTCTTGTGGTAGCCCACGACCAGGTGGCCACCGGTCTCGACCCAGTCCAGGAGCCGCTGGCGGTGGGCGACGAGATCCGCCCGCTCCATGGTGGCCCGAATGTCCACGACGACGGTGTGGAGCCCGGCGAAGTCGCCAGCGGCGAGCGCCGTGCTGTCGAGGCGCACGACCTCGGCGCCCATGACCTCCAGCGCGTCGGCCATGGTGCCGTCGTAGCTCTCGACGTAGCCCACGCGGAGCCCGGGCGCGACGGCGACATCCGGAAGAACCGTCGCCGGCCGCTCCTCGACAAACCACGGAAGCCCACAGCCCGTCGTCCGTGCGGCCACCTGGACGCGGTAGTCGCCAGGCGCGGCATCGTCCAGTTCGACGGCAAACGTCAGGGCCTCGCCCTCGGAGGTCTGGATCTGATTCCAGACGGCGCGGTCGTCGCGGTAGAGCGTGAGGCTGACATCGACGGATTCGCGGGTGCTCTCGTAGATGGTGACCTCGACCGGAATCGCCGTCGTCCCCGAGCGGAGCCGGATCGGCTCGGCGTCCAGGTCGACCGTCGCGGGCGGGACGATCTCGACGGGCAGCCGGCCACCCGCGATGAGCGCACCGTCCTCGTACACGGCATACACGAGCGGCGGCGTGCCATCGTCCCGGGTGTACTGCGTCCGGTAGAGCGGCGCCGTGGGCGTGGTACCGCTGGCGATCGGGACGCGGAGCCGCCCGCTGGCGATAGCGGCTGTCTCCGTCGTCGCCGCGAAGAGCCCCCGCGTCGGCGCGCCGGGCGGCGGCGGAACCGCGAGCGAGTCGCCGCGCGCGTCCGACGGCCACGTCAGGTAAGCGGACTCCGTGGGCACGAGGGTCGAGTCGAGGACGGCGAGGCCGTCGAGGGGCGCCAGCCGGCCGCTGTCGATCAGGGTTTCCAGCGCCAGCGTGAACGCCGTGTTAGGCGCCAGCCCGGCGGCGAGGTCGGTGGCGTTCTCTGGCAAGGCCGGCGCGCCGTCGGCCGACGCCAGCAGGCGGAAGTAGGTCGTGTCCTGCCGGAATCTCGGCGCGAAGACGTCGAAGCCCTGGCTGACGTGCTGCGAGACGGCCGCGACGGCCCGGTCGGCGCAGGCCTCAGTCGGTCGCACGGTCGTCGCCGCGCACTCGTCGCCGACAGGGACCGCTGCGTCATAGTCCGCCCCCTCCTGATTCCAGAACGGCCGCACGCGCAGGAACAGCCGAGATGGCTGCCACAGGTCGAGGCCGTCCTGCGCCAGCTGCTCCTGGCGGTAGGTGGGATCGGCGGCCAGCTGGAACGCCTCGTAGGCGGCGATGCCGAGGGCCTGGTGGTGGCCGTGCTGGGCGTTGGGCCACGCCGTCGACGTGTCGTGGTTGGTAAAGAGCACGTCCGGCTTGATCTGGCGGATGATCTCCACGAGGTCGGTGACGAGTTCGTCACGGCCGTCGTCGACGAGGCTGGGCTGCTGGCGCTCGTCGTAGAAGCCCCTCCGCTGGCGGCTCCACTCGGTGAAGGTCTCCTCGGCGTGCTTCGAGAAGCCGAAGTCGTAGCGGTTGAGGTAGAGCACGCGCGTGCCCAGGATGCGCGCGGCGGCCTCGGTCTCCTGGGTCCGGATGGCGCCGAGGCGCTCGTAGAGATCCGGCCCCGCTTCGTTCTGCCCGCCCTCTCCGCGCGTGGCGATGACAGAGTAGACCACGGCGTCCTGGTGGCCGCGGTAGTAGGCCATCGTGAGGCCGTCCTCGTCGTCGGGGTGGCCGGCCAGGTTGAGGACGACGAGGCGTCGGTCGGGAGCGTCGAGGCCCGTCTGAGCGCCAGCAGGGGTGAGCAGGACCGTCGCCAGCAGGGCGACAGGCAGAAGGCGGAAGAGCATGAAACGGCGCATTCGGGAACGGAGCACGCGGGTCAGGCGAACCTACCCGGACGGGCCGCCTTCGATCCATTGGCGCCTCACAATCCCATCGCTTCTCACTGATGCCCATCTCCGACGGCGACCGCGCCTTTCTCTTCGACCTTCTCCGTACGCCTAGCCCGACGGGCTTCGAGGCGGCTGGACAACGCTTGTGGGCAGCCCGAGCAGCGAGCCGTGCCGACCGCGTCGAGAGCGACGCCTACGGCAATGCCTGGGCGACGAAAACGGGCAAGAAGACCGCGCCGACGGTGCTCCTGGAGGCCCACGCCGACGAAATCGGCTTCGCCATCAAGCACATCACGGACGACGGATTTCTGCGCATCGACCGAATCGGCGGCTCGGATCACGCGGTCGCGCGCGCGCGGCGGCTCGTGTTTCTCGGCTCCAAGGGCCCCGTGCCTGGCGTGGTCGGAAACACGGCCATTCACATCCGCGACCGCAAGGACGGGGAGAAGGCCCCGAAGGTCGAAGAGCTGTTCGTGGACCTCGGGGTCTCGTCGAAGGACGAGGTCGCGGACCTCGGGCTCCGGGTGGGCCACCCGGCCGTTTACGCCGACGCCGTGGAGATGCTGACCGACACGCGCGTCGTCGGCCGCGCGCTCGACAACCGGCTCGGCGGGTTCGTCCTGACGCAGGTCCTGGGCGAGCTGGCGACGGGGAAGAAGCCGACGGCGTCGGTCGTGGCGCTGAACTCCGTTCAGGAAGAGATCGGAGGGAACGGCGCCAAGATGGCGGCCTATGCCATCCAGCCGGATGTGGCCGTGGTGCTGGACGTGACGCATGCGACCGACTCGCCCGGCATCGACGCGGCCAAGCATGGGTCTGTCGAACTCGGCGGCGGCCCGACCGTCACCCACGGGACGGTCAACCATCCGGCGGTCGTGGAGCGACTCGTCGAGGTCGCGGAGGCCAACGACATCCCCCTCCAGCACGAGGCATCGAGCCGATACTCGGGAACGGACACCGACGTCATCTTCACCTCGCGGGCGGGCATCGCGAGCGCGCTCGTCTCGATCCCGATGCGCTACATGCACTCGACTGTCGAGACTGTCGATCTGAAAGACGTCGAGCACACGGTCGTGCTACTGACCGCGTTCGTTCGGTCCGTCCGCGCCGACGACACGTTCCGCACGTCGATCTTCTAGACCCGCTGGCGCGATCGCCGCCAGCCGTGCCGCATGCCTGACCGCTCGCCCGAGATCACGCCCCGCTGCCTCAAGTGCGGCTCCGACGCCATGATCCCGAGCGTTCGATTCCTGGAGGTCGACGGGAACGGCGGCCGGCGGCCGGTCGAGGCGGCGGTCCAGACGAAGCCGGACGCAGCCCTGTTCAAAGGCGAGATTCGTGTGCCGCTCACGTCTCGGGTCTGTGGCGACTGCGGTTTCGTGGAGGTCTACGCCTCGGACCCGCACAAGCTCTGGGATGCCCACATCGACCGCACCGCTCGCCAGCTCGACCGCTGATGCCCGAACGCTCCCCCGAGATCACACCACGTTGCCCGGTTTGTGACGCCGACGCGATGATCCCCGACGCCTTTCTCTACGACAGGGGCGACATGGGAGAGCACGGCCTCGATATCGGTGTGTACACCAAGCCGAAGGCTCGCGTTCTCAAAGGGCCCATCCGAACGGCTGTCCGGGTCAGCGTCTGCGGCGACTGCGGCCATATCGAGTGGAGAGCCTCGGATCCGCGCAAGCTGTGGGAGGCCTACGTCGAGCGGCTGGCGCGCGAGATGGGCGACTGACACGGTGCCGATCTCCCCGTCTGATGCGATCCACGTGGTCCTCCGCCAGGCGGGACCGCTCGACCGGCTGGCGTCCTGCGCGTGCCGGCGTCACGGGCTCGGCAACACCGACATCATGTCGGGCCTCCTCTACCCGACGGACCTGGACGCGTACGAGATCGAGGTCGAGGGCCACTACATCGCGCCCGGCCACGTCGAGCTATACGCCGAGCACGGCCCCGACGGCCTGTTCGAGGTTCAGGTCCGCGAGAGCGACTACCTCTCCGCGCTGGCGACAGCGCTCGCTGAGAGCGGAGACCTCGGGCGGGCGGCTGAAGTCGAGTCCGTCCGCAAGGAGGTTCGGAGCCGGTAGACGGCCCACGGGCCGGAGACGTGCATCGGATCGCCAGCGGGCGGTGTCGGCGTCTGGCGCTGATCCACGAGCGCGTGCGTCGCATCGAACGTGTCCGCTAGTGCCGTCCAGTCGCGCGTCGCGTGGTACGCCGAGTCGAGCGACCCGCGCCAGCCGAGGACGCCCTCGCGCCGCGCGTCCGCTGGCGGCAGCGGGGCCGGGGCGAGCGTCCGCAGGCGAGCCAGCCAGCGGTGCATCGCATCGTCGCGGAACGTGGTCGGCTTGAAGTTGACGGCGACCGATCGGAGGGCGTGGCTCCGAAAGGAGGTCGAGCCGGGCGGGATCAGGAAGAGCGCGTCCGCGGGCGTGTTCTCCGCGATCCACGCCTCCGCGCGGTAGAGGTCCGTCGCCCGATGCTGTGCGGGCCGCCAGACGGTGTACGGCCGTCCGATCTCCGCCAGCCCCAGCCCCACCGTCAGCGCCAACAGGCCGAGCGCGCCGGCCCACCCGATGGCCTGCTGGCGTCGCCCACCGCCGAGCATGGCATCCGCGAACGTGCGCCAGCGGGACGGAATCAGAGCTACGGCCCCGCCGGCGGCCCACGCCAGCAGGACCAGCTTGGCGACCAGCGTCAGCCGGAAGAACTGCATCTTGGCGACGGTCAAGCTCTGGGCGCCTTCGGTCATCACCACGTAGACCGCCACAAGCGCCGCGATCACGAGCAGCAGTCGCGTGGCCACCCGCTGGCGCTCGGCCGAGCCGCGTCGGCGAAGAATCGCCAAGCCTGCCAACCCAACGGCGATCACGAGCCCAAAGCGAACGAGTGCAGCGGGGTCCTGCGCCAGCAGCAGGTAGTGGTGCGCCTGTCGAAGCTGGGCCGTGACGTAGAACGTGCTCAGCCCGTCGTCGGGCGGCGCGGTCCCCGCTTGCGTCAGAAGCGTCGGCAGGAGGATCGGCACGCCGACGGCCACGACGAGAGCCCCGAAGCCGACGGCGCGCGTGAACGCCTGCCGTGGCTCGCCGTCGCGCATCCTCCACAAAGCGACCAGCCCGAGCAGGAGGCCGACCTGGAGCCCCATCAGCGGCTGGATCCACATCGTCAGCCCGAGCAGGATGGCCGACCGCCACACCCGGTCGTTCAAAAATGCGTCGAGCGCCAGCAGGCACGGGATCCACGCCAGCGACTCCGGGACGAGGGTGCGTGAGATGATGGCGTTGCCGCCGGGCGTCCAGTGGACGGTCGCGATCGTGGCGAGCACGGCGAGCGTCGCGGCCAGCCGGTCCGGGACGAGCGTCGCCGCGACACGCCAGGCGGCCCAGCTCACGCCCAGCCACGAGACAGCCGTCCAGGCAAACACCGCCACCGCTGGCGGCACGACGAGGCAGGTGAGCCGCAGGAGTCCCAGCCACACGAAGCGGACGCTGAAGGCGTCGTCCTCCGCCAGCAGGTACGGGTCGACGGGGTAGAGCGCCGGGTCGAGCGCGCGGAGAAGCTGCGGGAGGAGTTCCTCGTGGTCGCCGGTGCCGTAGCCGTAGCCGATCCGCAGGTAGCACGCCACGCCCAGCGCCACGACGAGCCACAGCGGCGGCCCGGAGAGGGAGCGGTCGGACTCGCGGGAGGTCACTCCGCAGGAAGCGGACGCGGCGCGTCCTGGGGCACGGCCGCCAGCGGGCGCTGCCGCGTGCCGCCCAGCCGTCCGAGGCGGAACAGGATCATGTCGCGGACGATGCCCGCCACGGACCGAGGCCCGGCCATCGTGGACGTTCCGCGCTCGCGGGGCGTGAACTCCACGCCGACGCGCTCGATGCGGGCGCCGACGCGGTGCGCGCGGGCGATCAACTCGACATCGGCGAAGCCGCCGTCGCTCTGGAGGCGTGCCTGCTCGAATACCTCGCGCCGCATCACCTTCAGCGCGAAGCCCACGTCGTCGTGCGGCACGCCCAGGATCGTGCGGACGAGGGCGTTGTAGGTGCCCGAGAACAGGCGGCGGCGCAGCGAATAGCGCTCGCGGTTGGTGCGGATGCCTGCGACCATGTCGGCATCAGTCTCGGCCAGGTGCCGGTAGGCTCGGCCCAGGGCTTCCATGTCGAACGGAAGGTCGGTGTCGGTGTACCCCACGACGGGCGCGCGGCTGGCGGCGACGCCGGTGCGGAGCGCCGCGCCCTTGCCTCGGTTGACCTCGTGACGGATGGCGCGTACCCGGTGGCCGTCGGCGATCTGCTCCGCCAGCGGGCCAGTTCCATCGGTTGAGCCGTCGTCCACGATGAGGATCTCCCAGTCGATGCCCGCAGCGTCGAGCGCAGCAGCGGCCTGCGCGACGGCGTCGGTCAGGTTCTCGGCCTCGTTGAAGGCCGGGAGGACGATGGAAAGCTCGGGCGTCACGGCCCCAAGATCCGACGGGCAGCGTCTCCGCGCCGGTCAAGACGCTGGGGAGGGGCGGTGCTTTATCCCCGCTGGCGGCGACCGATACGGGGCGGGTCTCCAGGCCTCACCCTATGTGGAAATCCCTCGTCCTCGTCGCTCTCTTCGGAGGGTGTACCGAGGTCATCCGCGTCGTTGCGTCCTCCGATGTTCGAACGAGTCAGGTCGTGGCGGACGAAGAACGCGAGACACTCGGTAGGCAGGCAGACAGCCACGCGATGGCGGCGGCTGAACTCGACTACCTCGCAGCATCGGGCCATCTCAGCGCTGTCGCGCCTATCGTAGGCACGCCGTCGTACGTGATGAGCCTTCCCGCCGACGCGGTCGCCGAGGACATGGCCCCTGCGGTCCTGCCGTAGCGCCGAGGTCAGATCTACCGCAGCCGGTCGGCCACCCGCAGCACCGGGTGCGTCACGCGCCGGACGATCGGCGCAGGCGCCAGCCGTGGACCAAACCGCCGCTTGAACTCGGCGATGGATGGCGTGTTGGCACCGCAAAAGTCGAACCCCTCGATGCCGTCCGCCGCCAGCTGGCGGAGCGTGTGGTCGACGAGGACAGTCATGGCCGGCCCCGGCGTGCTGCCTGCGATCCAGTAGAACGCCGTCTGGCCGTCGTCTGCTGCGACGACGGCAGCCTCGGTCGCGCCGCTGCGCTGCGCCGCGAACACGCGCGCCAGACCGCCCTCGACGAACGCTACCGCCAGCCGAGTGAGAGCCTGACCGTCGAGGCCCAGGTCCGACCCCTGCCGCTGATACGACGCCACCATGAGGCGTACCGCCTCCGGAGCGAGCGCGCCGTCCTCCACGAGGTCGACCGCATCGGCTTCTTTGCGAATCATGCGCCGGACCGCCGAGGAGTACCCGCTGGCGACATCGCCCGTGAGCGCCAGCCGGTAGGTCGAGCGCGGCGTGGCGGTCCACCCGGCCCACGTGTACGGGCGGAGGTCGTCGCCGCCGAGGGCGAGGGTGTGCTGGTCGGCCTCCGCGTCGAGGCGCGCGAGCAGGCCGTCGAGCGGAGACGAGCGTGCGTGGGTCTCGGCCTCCGCTGGCGTCTCGGCCAGGAGCGGGCGCCACACGGGCGCCAGCGGGGGCAGCGACGCCGCGACGAGCGGACCCCGACGCTTCTCCAGGATCGACAGGGCCGTGCCCTCGGTCGCGACCACGCGCGGCGCCAGCCCGAACGCATCGGCGAAGGCGCGCACGGCCACCGGGTGCGTGAACGGCGCCCTCGTCGGGCTCCGCTCCCAAAGCGACAGGTACGTGGGGTCGTCGAGCGTCACGGGCGAGATAGCTTGCCGCAAAGCTACCCGCCATGTCCGAGCCGTCGTTCCCTGCCGCTGGCGCCGTCCCCATCGGCCTGATCGGGGGGACGGGGCGGAGCGGGACCACGGCCCTCCGCGACGCGCTGGCGTTGCACCCGGAGGTGCTGGCATTCCCGGAGCTGCGGTTCGCGATCGACCCGGACGGCCTCGTCTCGTTCTTCCGACAGTTCCGCGACGGCTGGAGCCCCTACCACGCCGATGTCGCGCTCCGGCGGTTGGAGGGCCTGCTGGCGGCGGTCGCCCGAGACCGCGCGGCGGCCCTGCCTGGCCGCGTGCTCCGCAAGCTGGGCCTCGACCGCGCCCTGGGCTGGCAGGCGGTCCCAGCGTACCACGGCCACCGGGCGCTCGACGTGTGCCCGTCGTTCCTCGACCGGAGCCGCCAGCTGGCGGAGGCGCTGACGGCAATCCGGTACGCAGGCGCCTGGACCGGCACTCCCGTGGGCGCTCCCGCCGAGGTGCGCGTGGGCGGCCCGTACGACCGAGACGCGCTCGCGGAGACCCTCGGTGGCTTCTGGCGCGCCGTCGCCGCGGACAGCCTGAGGCACGCCAGCCGGCGCGTCTTCCTCGACAAGCAGACGTGGTCGATCCTCTGGGCCGAGGAGGTGTTCGAGCTGCTGCCGACGGCACGGCTGGTGCACGTCGTCCGCGACCCCCGCGACGTGGCGGCCTCGACCATGACGATGCGTTGGGGACCGTCGGACCCGCGCGCGGCAGCGCGGTGGACGCTCGACCTCCTGAACCGATGGGCCGAGGTCGAGACGCGCGTCGACCCGTCGCGGGTACTCACGGTGCGCCTCGAAGACCTCTCCGCTGGCGGTCTCCGCGCGGCGGCCGAGTTCCTAGGGGTCGGCTGGCACGAGGCCCTCGACGCTGCCGATCTCTCCGGCGTCAACGCGGGCCGCTGGCGCCGCCAGCTGGACGGCGCCGATGCGAAGGCTGTCGCGACGATCCTGGCGCCAGCGGTGGAGCGGTATGGCTACGAGCCGGCCTGAGCGGGCACGCGGTCGCGGAGGTACAGAAGCCGCGCGATCATGGCGAGGAGGCCGATGCTGCCCGTGGCTCCGATGACGGCCAGCCACGGAAGCACGCGCATCCCCAGCGCCTTCGCCTGGGGGACGATGAACGCCCACGCGACGCCGATCGCAATCAGGAGGTCGACCCAGATCTGATTTCCCCAGAGGTGCCGCGTGTGCTCCACCCAGAACCCGAGCGCTCCGCCTTCACGGATGGCGAAGACCGAAAACGCGAAGAACAGGACAGACAGCCCAGCCGGGACCATCCACACGCTGGGGCTGTTGCCGGAGCGGTTGAGGACAATGACGAGGGCGCTTCCCGCGAACGCGAGAGCAGCGGCGATGGCGATCAGCGTGTACAGCATCAGTGGAGGCGAGGAGTCGGTTCCGAACGTAGACGACCGGCTGAACCCGCCGCAATTACCTCTTCAGGTCATGGATGGCAGGCGCCGTCTGCCGTAGCGTTCCTCGACTCGCCCGTGACCGATGCCTGACGAGAGCCGCGTCTTTTCTGCTCTGCTCCGCTACTGGCGGACGCGCCGGGGCCTCAGCCAACTCGACCTTGCCCTCGCGGCCGACATCTCGGCCAGGCACATCAGTTTCCTCGAAACTGGACGCTCGCGACCGAGCGAGGGGATGGTTCTCCTGCTGGCGGCGACGCTCGACGTTCCCCTCCGGGAGCGGAACGTGATGCTTCGTGAGGCAGGCTACGCGCCCGCCTTCGATGAGCCGGGGCTCGGATCGCTGAGTGAGGGCGTTCGCCACGCACTGTCCGTCCTGCTCCGCCAGCACGAGCCGTACCCCATGATGATCCTGGACCGCGGGTACGACGTGCTCGACATGAATGGCCCCGGCCGGGCACTCGCGACTCTCATGGGGGCTGAGGGAGCGACACGATGGAACGCTGTCCGCGCCTTGTTCGACCCCGCTGGCGCGCGCCGGTACCTCACCAACTGGGAGTCGGTCGCTCGTGAGTTCGTCGCTCGGCTCCAGCGCGAGAGCCTCCGCGCGCCCCACAACGACCGGCTCCGCCAACTCCTCGACGAGATCCTGGATCGGCCCGACGTCCCCGACGACTGGCGGACGCCCGACCTCGCGCTCGGCGCTGAGGGCGCGCTCACACTTCACGTGGACCTGGGCGGGACGACGCTGGCGTTCGTGACGACGATGATGGGCTTCCACGCGCCACAGAACGTCACCCTCGACGAGGTTCAGGTCGAGAGCTACGTACCCCTGGACGAGGCCACGGCCGAGGCATGCGCTCGGTTGTTCACGTAGCGACCGCACGGGGTCTTCGTCGGCTCGTCACTCGGAGCACTCGGGAGGAGACCGCTGGCGCAGTAGCCTACACGCTGTACAGGGACCCACCCGACGCGCCGAGCGGCCGTCGGCCCAGGCTCTTCTCGTAA
>JBCDLV010000043.1:0-15615 GCA_038744895.1 Bacteroidota bacterium
CCCACGTCGCGGTGGGCGGATCGCCGTCGCCGAAGCCGCTCGCAACGTGGTCTGCGCGGGCGGGCGCCCGCTGGCGGTCACCAACTGTCTCAACTTCGGCAACCCGTACAAGCCGGAGGTCTACTGGCAGTTCACCGAGGCTGTCGGCGGGATGGGCGATGCCTGCCGCGCCTTCGACACGCCAGTCACGGGCGGCAACGTGAGCTTCTACAACGAGTCGCCGGAGGGTGCGGTCTACCCGACGCCGACCATCGGCATGGTGGGTCTCGTCGATGACGTCGCAGCACACACCACGACGGCGGCGTTTCGCGAGGGTGACGCGCTCGTGCTCGTGACCCCCGCCCGCTGGTGGCACACGGGCGGCATCGAGGGCAGTGAGTACCTCGCGACCGTTCACGGGCAGGTGGCGGGCGACGCGCCGCACCTGGACCTGGACGAGGAGCAAGCGGTCCACGCCGCCGTTCTCGCGGCCATCCGCGCGGGCCACGTCTCTGGCGCCCACGACTGCGCCGACGGCGGGCTGGCAGTCGCCCTCGCCGAGGGATGCCTGTTCGGCGATACCGGAGCCGATGTGGTGCTTCCTGAGACCGACGCTCGGCTGGACGCTGTTCTCTTTGGGGAGGCCCAGAGCCGCGTTCTCCTGTCGGTCCCGCCCGATGCCGTCGATGCAGTTCGCCAACTGTGCGGGTCGCACGGCGCGCGCGCGACCCAGATCGGCACCGCCAGCGGGTCCCCGCTAGCGATCGCCGTCGGCGCGGAGCAGGTTCTCACTGTGGGCGTCGACGCGCTCCGCGAGCCCTACGAGACGGCCATCCCGGAGGCCATGGGCGAGGCCGTCGCGGCTGTCTGACCGTCCGCCAGCAGGGCGGCGACCGGCACCTCGCCGCGGGGCACCGTGACGGTGAACGTGGTCCCGACGCCGACCTCGCTGTCGACCGTGATCGTGCCGCCCATCAGGTGGACGAGGCGCTCGGAGATGGTCAGGCCGAGGCCGGTCCCCTCGTGGCTCCGGCCGATGCCTTCGGACTGCTGGCGGAAGGCCGTGAACAGGTTCGGAAGGAACGCCTCCGAGATGCCGACGCCCGTGTCAGACACGCGCAGCACGATGGTCTGGCCGTCGCCATCGACGGAGATCGTGACGCGGCCTTCCCGCGTGAACTTGATGGCGTTGCCGGCGAGGTTGGTGAGCACCCGCCCGAGCGCGTCCACGTCCAGCGTGGCTGGGAGCGACGTGTGGAGCGTCTCGATGGTGAGGTCCAGTCCCTTTCGCGACGCCAGCGGTTGCAGCAAGCGTCCCACCTCGCGGACCTCCTCGAGGACGTCCGCTGGCGCCGGGCTGAGCGGCTCCGGACGGGCGTCCAGCGCTGCGAGGTCCAGGACCGAGTTGAGCGTCGACAGCAGGCGCCGCCCCCCCTTCTCGATGGCGGTCACGAGGTCGCGCTGGTCATCGGTCACGTCGTCGAGGAGCAGCTCTGCGAATCCGATCACAGCCGTCAGAGGCGTTCGGATCTCGTGGCTCATGTTGGCCAGGAAGGTGTCCTTGGCGCGGGTAGCCGCTTCGGCCCGCTGGCGCGCCTCCACGAGGCCCCGCTCAAACGCTCGGCGCGCGCTGACGCTGCGTCCCAAGGAGAGGGCGTGCCTCTCCCCTTCCACATCGACGACCCGAGACTCCACCTCGTAAAGCTGGCGACCGTCGCGTTGGAATCGGAGGTCTGTACGGGCGTGGCCCGTGCCGCGGAGCATCACGAGGTGGGCGAACGCAGCGTCGTAGTCGTCCTCGACGACGGCATCCAGCAGAGACGTCGGCGCTCCGTCGGTGTCGGATCCGAGGATCTTCCGGGCGACTCCGTTGGCACGAAGCACCGCACCGCTGGGCCCGTGGACGAACACCGCATCGGAGGCTCGCTCGACGAAGGCATCGAAGCGAGCCTCTGAGGCTTGGAGCGCGTGGACGCGACGCCGAACCTGAACGCGAAACCAGAGGGCCAACGCGACGGCCAGCACCACCAGGACCAACGCCCCCAAGGCCACCAGGCGATACTGCGCCGTCGAGACGCCGACGACGCGAAGGTCGCGCTGGGACCTCGGGTAGATCTGGCGCGAGTCGAGGTAGGGAGCGGTCCGGTCGAACTGACCAGCGATCCCGACCACTTGGACCCGGTCCCCGGCTTCCAGAGACTCGTACGAGACGGCATTTCTCTGGCCGCGGAACGCGAACACAACGACGAGGGAGAGGTCGTCCAGGGACACCATCAGGGCGTCGCCAGCGGTCACGCGGCTGCGCCCGACCACCGTCCCTGTGGCCTCGACCAACTGCCCTTCGTACGTGTCGGGGTCTGCCGGGTCGTACAGGCTGGGCTCTGGAAGCGGCGCGCTCCCTGCGAGGGCGTACTCGGCCACCTCCAGCGAGGCGGCTCCTGCACGGAACCGGAGGGTGCCGGTCATCTGGACCACGTCGCCTGCGACGGTCTGGCGGCTGGCGTCAGCGTCCGCCCCGAACCGGACGGCGAGGCCGCCCGTCTCGTCCTGCACGAACAGGGGTGCCCCGTAGTCACCGAAGTGCCCCTCATCGACGAGTGCGACTCCTTCGACAGTCACGACCTCTCCGAGGCGGTCCGGGATGCCGTCCCCGTTGCTGTCCGCCAGCACGTCTCCAATCGGTACCTGCGCAGCAACAGCCGATGCTACGAGGACAATCAGCGCCGTACCGATCGAGCGCGTCATCCCTCGGTCGGCGCAGGGACGAGTTCGGTCGAGGCCTCCTCTGACAGTTCCTCGTCGGCGGTCAAGTCGGCGAACGCATCGGCGCCAGCAGGGGCACTGCCAACCGTCACGACCGACGAGACGGCCGACGGGTCGGTGCTCGCGTCCTCGGAGGTGTCGCCCGTCTCCAAGAGGGCCTCGTAGGCCGCCAGCTCCGCCTCGTAGGGGTCCAGTTCGGCGCCCGGTGGCCCTTCGAGTGGCAGCGCCACCTCGAACACGGACCCGCTCCCCTTCTCGCTCCACACCCGGATCTCACCGCCCATCAGGTCCACGAGTTGCTTGGCGATCGCCAGCCCGAGGCCCGTTCCTTCGAAGTCGCGGCCGTGGCCGTGCGATTCCTGCTTGAACGCCTCGTAGAGGTCGGGGAGGAACTCCTCGGAGATCCCCACGCCGGTGTCCTGCACGCGGATGGCGAAGAAGCCGTCGCCCTGGTGCACCGAGGTCCGGACCTCGCCGCTGTCGGTGAACTTGATGGCGTTGCCGACGAGGGTCGTGACGATGCGGCTGAGGGCTTTGGGAGAGTGCGACGCGTGCAGCTCCGCGACCTCGGACTGGAGGTGGAGGCCGAGGCCCTTCTTCTGGGCCAGAGGGGCCAGCACCGCCACCGAGTTGCGGACGACCTCCGGGACGTCGATCGGCTCCGGGGCGACGGTGACGTGCTGTGCGTCCAGGCGGGCGAATTCGAGAATGTCGTTGAGCGTGTCCAGCAGTCGCTGGCCCCCGTCCCGAACCGAGTCGGCGTACTCGAACAGGTCGTCGGAGACCTCCATCTTGAGGATGTCGGCGAACCCGATGATGGCCGTCAGCGGCGTCCGCACCTCGTGGCTCATGTTGGCCAGGATCGAGGACTTGAGCTTGTCGGCCTCCTCGGCCTTCGCACGCGCGTCTTCGGCCGCTGAGATGGCACGCAGCAGACCGTGCTCGTAGTCACGGCGGTCGGCCACGTTGCGTGCGAGTGCGACGACGGTCCGCCCGGAGCCGTCGCGAAGGCGCCGCGTAGCGACCTCGTAGGGATCTTGCGAATCGCCGGATCCTGCGAGCTCCAGGACGGTCGAGGCCGCCCCGCTGCGGTCAGCATCGGCGAGGTGGCGCGCGGCTTCGTGCTCGTCGGCCGCGAGGTCCGCCAGCCGGACGGTTCCTCCCTTGGGCCGGTTGCCATACGGCGTGATGCTGAAGGCTCGCTGGGCCGCCCGATTGGCTTCGACGATCTCTCCGCCGCTCTCCAGATCGATGACCAGGACGGCGTCGGCCGCCGCATCGAACAGGTGGCCATAGCGGACCTCCGACGCTTCCAGGGCTTCCGTCCGGCGACGCACCTGGCGCCGCAGCAGCCACGCCCAGAGGAGCGCCGCCAGCAGGAGCGCTCCGATGGCGACGGCGCCGTTGCGGTACTCGTCGGGGGACAGGCCGGCGCGGCTGATGTCGCCCTCGACGAGGGGGTAGAGGACGTAACCGTAGTTGTACGGTGCCGCCTCGTCGTACTGGGCCGCGATGCCCCGTGCGCGGACGTAGTCTCCCGGGCTCAGGTCTTCGAAGGTGACCGATCCCGGACGCAGGGTGTACGAGAAGAGCTGCACGAGGCTCGTCCCGCTGACGAGGATCACCGTGCGGCCACCGGGCACCTCACCGACTTCGACGACGCGCCCTTCCACGGTAACGAGTTGCCCCTCGTGGGACTCGAGGTCCGGGCCCTCGCCGCCGCCCTCACGCTCCACCAGGGGAAGGTCGATGGCCTCGATGGATCGGCTCTCGCCCTCGATCTCTCGTACGGCCGGGTCGACCATCTCGGCCATGCCGTCGGCGAAGGCGAGCGTCCCCGACACGAGGACGCTGTCTCCCGTGAGGACCGGCTCCGCGTCGGGCGGCAGCCTCAGCCGGAGGCCTCCCGTTCCGTCCTGGATGTAGATCTCCGTTTTGTCGGCGCGCAGGACACCGGTACCTGCACTGACGCGCCCCCCGATCAGAACCTCCTCGCCGATGCCGTCGGGGATGAAGTCGCCGTCGCCGTCGAACTGGAGAGTGCCGATCGACGTGAGAGGCCGGTCCCAGTCAGGCTCGGCGGGAGCCTGCGCCACAGCCGGAAGAGCTCCCGCGAGCGCAGAGAGTACGACCGCACGGAGAGCCTGGGAGAGAGATGCCGTCACGATGCCAGAAAGGGTCGTGGCGGTATCGGCCGGGGCCAGAGCCACTATAGAGGCCCACCCCGTTCCCTTCGAGATATCTCGCTCCCGGCTCGCACCGTTGTCCCGAGACGAGTCGCTACTGGCGCGTATCCTGCAGGCGCGTCTGGCACCGACGCGGCCAGACCCTGACTGCGTACCCCGCCATCGCCTCCGCTGGCGCGCATCGCACCCGGCGTAAGCCCGCCAGCGGGCGATGCGTCTGTCCACAGATCGAACCCCGGTCCCGTTGGGCCGTACCCCCTTCAGATTCCCCCAACCCTACATGTCTACCTACGTCACTGGAACCGACGACAACTTTGAGACCGAGGTCCTCGGCTCCGACCAACCCGTTCTCGTCGATTTCTGGGCCACCTGGTGTGGTCCCTGCCGCACCATCGCGCCGACCATCGAGGAGCTTGCGTCCGAGTACGACGGCAAGGCCAAGGTGGTCAAGCTCGATGTCGACAACAACCCGCAGACCGCGATGAAGTACGGGATCCGC
Organism: Bacteroidota bacterium; assembly: GCA_038744895.1. Lineage (GTDB taxonomy): Bacteria > Bacteroidota > Rhodothermia > Rhodothermales > Rubricoccaceae > Rubrivirga. Next base: position 5,428 of record JBCDLV010000043.1, read on the forward strand.
TCGATTCCGTCGCTTCTCTTCTTCAAGGACGGCCGCCCCGTGGACCAGATGGTCGGGGTGGTGCCGAAGAAGGTGCTCGCCGAAAAGCTCGACGCGCTGGCGGGCCAAGCGGCCTAGCCCTCGCCACCTGATTTGCGGGGGCGCTGCCGTCGGGTGGCGTCCCCGCTCTGTATCCTGCCTCTGTGATCGATATGTCCTCCCGCACCCCTCTTCCCGACGGCCTCGACTGGGACGCCGCCGAGCGCCGCGCCGTCGTCATCATCGGAACTGGCCCTGCCGGCCTCACGGCCGCGCTCTACGCCGCCCGCGCCAACCTGGAGCCTCTCGTGGTCCAAGGCCCCGCACCCGGTGGCCAGCTCACGACCACGACCGACGTCGAGAACTTCCCCGGGTACCCCGAGGGCGTCATGGGGCCGGACATGATGCAAGACCTGGAAGCGCAGGCCACGCGCTTCGGCACCGAGCTTCGCTGGGGCACGGTCACCCACGTCGACTTCTCCGGTGGCCCCCACAAGCTCGTCGTGGACGAGTCGACGCCCCTGCTGGCGGACGCTGTGATCGTGGCCACGGGTGCGTCCGCGAAGTACCTCGGGCTGGAGAACGAGAAGCGCCTGCTCGGTCGCGGCGTGAGCGCCTGTGCCACGTGCGACGGCGCCTTCTTCCGTGACGAGGAGATCGCCATCGTGGGCGGCGGCGACACCGCCATGGAGGAGGCTCTCTTCCTCACACGGTTCGCCTCGCAAGTGCACGTGATCCACCGACGCGGCGAGTTCCGCGCGTCCAAGATCATGCAGGACCGCGTGCTCTCCAGTCCCAAGGTGACGGTCCACTGGAACACGGTCGTGACCGATGTGCTCGGCGACGACGCGGTGACGGGCCTCCAGCTGGAGGACACCGTGACAGGCGAGGCCCGCCAGCTGGACGTAACGGGGTTCTTCGTCGCCATCGGCCACAAGCCCAACACCGACATCTTCCGGGGCTGGCTGGAAATGGACGAGAACGGCTACGTCGTGACGAGGCCGGACGCGACGGTGACGGACGTACCCGGCGTCTTCGTCTCGGGCGATGCGCAGGACCACGTCTACCGGCAGGCCATCACGGCTGCCGGCACAGGCTGCATGGCCGCCATCGACGCCGAGCGCTGGCTGGCAGAGCAGGAGGTGATCGACGAGGTGCGGACGCAGACCGAGTACCACACCGTCGAGGCCTGATGCGGGCTGGGCTGCTGATCGTTCTCGTCGCGCTGTCGGCGGTGCCGGCCAGCGCCCAGGTCTCTGCCCGGCTCGCCGACCTGCGCCTCGCGACGGCGGTCCGGCTGGCGCTGGTGGCCGACGCGCGGACTCGACCGCTGGATGTGTCCGTAACGGCACGCGGCGGCGCAGTCACGGTCGACGGTGCGCCGTCGGCAGAGCGCTCGGTCGTCCAGTCGGTCGCTCGCGAGGTCGCGGGGGTTCGGTCTGTCAACGGCGCAGGCGACCGCAGCTCGGGGCCCGTCGTGACGATCCCGCAGCGCGAGTCTCCGCCAGCGGGGCGCCAGTACCACACCGTCGAGCGAGGCGACACGCTGTTCTCCCTGGCGCGGCGCTACGGCACGACCGTCGCGGCCATCATCGACCTCAACGGGATGCGGTCGAGCGCGATCCAAATCGGACAGCGCCTGCGGGTGCGCTGACGGCCCCTCCTCAGTCTCTGACGAACTCGCTCTGTAGGGAGCCGTCCATGACCGTGAGGCGGAACGTGTAGCGCCCCTCTTCGACGGGGCGCTCCCCGACGTAGTCGATCGGCTGGATCACGAGCGTGTCGGTATCGGTGACGACCTGGAAGAACCCGTAGTCGTAGACCTGGCCGAACGTGGCGTAGTCGCTCGATTCGCCAGCCGCCAGCGGGCCGAAGTCCTGACGGCCGCCGCCGAAGCTAGCCTCCACAGATGCAAAGTCGATAGCGCTGGCGTTGAGGATCCGGACGTCGGCGTCGCTGGAGTCGATCGCATCACAGCTGGCGAGGGCGACCGCGAGGATGGCAATGGATAAAACGCGCATGGAGAGGTAGACAATCAGCAGGCCGCCTCAACATGAGGCTGGCCAGGCTCCGTCCGCAAGGGGAACTCGGCGTACCCATGCACGGGTCATCTCGGCGCGTCGCGCCAGCGGGCAGACGTGCCAGCGGGCCTACGGATCGGCCAGCTCGAACGTGACGGACACAGAGGCCGAGACCGGAATCCGGCCGATAACGGTGGGGCCGGCCCCGCCGCTCAGGTCGCCAGCCGTCGTCACGACGTTCTGGATGCTGCCGGCCCGCGCGAACGGCGACCGCGGCGTCCCCTCCGTGATCGAGAGCGGAGTCCCGATGGCCTGGTCCAGCTGACGCGCCATCGCGGTCGCCTTCTCGCGGGCGGCCTCCAGGGCCATCGCGCGTGCCGAGTCCCGGTGGGCACGGAGCGCCGTCGTCCGGAAGGAGGCTCCTCCGAACCGGTCGATGCCCGCCGCTAGCACGGTTTGGACCGTCGCCTCGAAGGCGTCCAGGTCGGAGAGGGTCACCTGAACCGACCGCGCGGCGCGGTAGCCGGTGATCCGGCGGTTGGCGGCGATGACGGGGCGCTCGTACTCGGGCTGGATCGAGAGCCGGTCGGACTGGAGGGCCTCGTCGTCGAGGCCGGCTTGGCGAAGGGCATCGAGCGCACCGGCCACGCGCCGGTCGTTGGCCCGCTGGGCCTCGGCAGGATCGGGTGCCAGCGTCGTGATTCCGAACTCGATGACGGCCTCGTCAGGAGCCACGTAGATGAGGGCCTCGCCCTGCACCGAGATCGAGCGCGGCGTCTGGGCGCCAGCTGCAAGCGGAACAGACAGGACGAGGGCACATGCGAGGGCGCGGAGCATGCTCAGATCGATGATTCGACCCAGGATACCCCGCTGGCGCCAGCGGAAAGCGGTCCATTCGGCGAAGGCTACCCGCGCACGCCTCGGTCGTGCAGCTCGCTGCGTTGGAACAGCGGGAACGGGTTGACGGGCGCCCCACGGCCCCGGCCGCTTCGCCGGAGGACCTGGAAGTGGAGGTGGGGCGGCGTCCGACGGGCGTTGCCGGTGTTGCCGACGGTCCCGAGCACCTGCCCCTGACGCACCGTCTGGCCAACCTCCAGCCCCGGGGCGTACGCGTCGAGGTGCGCGTAGTAGAAGTCGTGCGACCCGCCGTGGCCTCTCAGGTAGAGCACCTTGCCGCCCAGGCGGTTGGTGTGGATGCGCGTGATCTCACCATCGGAGACCGCCAAGACGGGTGTCCCCCGAGGCGCCATGATGTCGATGGCGCGGTGACGGCGTCCCCCGGAGCGACGAGCCGTGAAGGTGTCGTCGAGGTCGCCGGGCTCCACACCTTCGACGGGGATCAGCAGCCGGTCCAGCGAAAAGCTCAGGGCGTCAGCCCCATCGGAGACGGTCTGCGTGGGAACGTCCAGCGTGTCGGACGCGGGCTGGGCGATCGCGGACGGGGCGGCCACCGCCAGCAGGGCAGCCAGAACACAACGCATCATGAGGTGTGGCGGGGAGTGCTAATAATCTAGCACACCCGGGTAGCGACTTCCGGTTTCCCAGCGGCCGGCTCCGCTGGCGACTGGGCCCGCTGGCGTGGAGGCTACCCCTTGACCAGCGCCTTGAGCACGAAGTAGGCGTTCTCCTTGCGCTCCCGGATCCGGCGCGAGAAGTACGGGAACCACTCGGTCCCGTAGGGCACGTAGACGCGCATCCGATAGCCGTCGCGGACCAGCTGACGCTGCGTCTCCGGGCGCAGACCGTAGAGCATCTGGAACTCGAAGCTGTCCCGGTCGATGCTCCGGTCTAAAGCGAGTTGTTGCACCGCCGAGATCAACTCGTCGTCATGCGTGGCGATGCCGGGATAGCGCCCCTCCGTGAGCAGGGCGGTCGCATGCTGCCGGTAGTGCCACCGGATCGTCGGCATGTCCTGGTAGGCGATCGACGCGGGTTCTTTATAGGCCCCTTTGCACAAGCGGACGCGGGCGTCGAGTTCGCACATCCGCGCCACGTCGCCAGCGGTGCGGTGGAGGTACGCCTGCAGAACCGTTCCCACGTAGTCCGGATAGTCGGGGTAGACCGACTCGAACAGGTCCAGGGTCGACTGTGTGATGTCGGTCCCTTCCATGTCGAGCCGAACGAAGAGGTCTGCGTCTCGGGCTCGGTCGAGGAGGGAGCGGAGGTTCTCTTCACACAGGTCCTCGTCGATCACCTGCCCGATCATGGAGAGCTTGATCGAGATGCCCACCGCGTCGGACGGGACGCCGCGCGCGTCACGCGTGGCCGCCAGCTGTTCCACGAGGTCGCCGTAGGCTTGGGCAAAGTCTTCGGCTCGGCGGCGCTCGTGCACGTGCTCGCCGAGCAGGTCCAGCGTGATGAACAAGCCGTCGTCAAACAGTGGATCCAGCGCAGGCAGGGCGGATTCCAACGTCGGTCCTGCGACGAAGCGGCGGGCAAGCGCGAAGGGAAGGGTCATGGTCGGGGGGCGCGTTGCCGGAAGCTACCCGAACGGGCCACCGGGGATGATGGAGGACTCTGGAACGGTGTATGCCCCATGCCAACGCGTTCGCCAGAGCACTCTAAATGAGACTCGTGACGGCTGAACCGTTACAAATTCTCTCGACATGGCACTTTCCTCACCCGGCGTGATCCGGATATCGGCTGTGATCGATCGGTGGATCGACCCCACCAATCGGCCGCAGGACGATCAGGGGCTGAGGCGCGCGCGGATGGTCGTGGTCGAGGGATGGATCGCCCTGGCGGCCCTGGTCACGATGTCGATCGCGCTCAAGCTGAGCAGCGCCCCTCTGATCCCTGTCGTGCAGGTGTACGTGTCGGTCGTGCTGTCGATTCTGGCCCTGGCGCTGGTCCGAAACGGAGGCCGCATCCAGGCGGCGGCATGGATTCTGACCATCATCCTGGTCCTCACGCCCATCTTCCAGGCCTCCGTCGACCTCGGCATCCGAGATCCTACGCTGGCGCTGGTGCTGGTGGCCCCGCTGGCGGGGGCGATTACGTCCGGGGCCCGGCTGGCCGCGGCGAGCGCTGTGATCGGCTCCCTGGGCGCCACCGTCCTGTTCATACTGGACCTCTCCGGACTGGCCCCCTCCCCGTACACGCCCCTCTCGGACGTCGGCGTGTATGGGCTCACGACCGTCGTGTTCGGCTCGACGCTGACCGCGACCGCCGGGGCCCTTTACGCGCGTCACACGAGCCGGCACATCATCGAGGTCGAGGACGAGAGCACACGGCTCGACGCTGCGCTCCGCGAGTCTGAGCAGCGGTACCAGTCCCTCTTCGAGCACATTCCCATCGGGATGTACCAGACGGCGGCCGACGGCCAGATCCTGCTCGCCAACTCTGCGCTGGCTCGCCTGATCGGCGCATCCTCCATCGAGGAGGCGCGCGCCAGCAACGCGATTGACTTTTACAAGGACCCTGCCGACCGAGATCGTTTCCGACGGCTGATCCTACGGGACGGTGCCGTCAAGTCCTTCGAGACGAGTTGGAAGCGGCCGGATGGCTCGACGCGCTATGTCCGCCTCGACGCCCGCGTCGCCCTCGACGACAACGGGGATCCGCTGTACTACGAGGGCGCCGTCGAAGACATCACGACGGAGCGCGAGGCACTGGTCGCCCTTCGGCGCAACGAGGCCCGCTTCCGGGCACTGGTCCAGGACTCGTCGGACGTCGTCGTGGTCACCGACCGGCAGCACCGGCTCACGTACGTCAGCCCAGCCATCTCACGACTCCTCGGACGGGACCCCGACCCTCTGATCGGGACCCCGCTGGTTGAACTGGTCCACCCCGACGACGTCGACACGGCGCAGACCTTCCTGCAGCGCGCCGAAGACGGGTCGGCGGCAGACCAAGTGGAGCTGAGGCTGCTGCACGCAGACCTCCATTCCGTGTTCGTCGAGGGCGCGGCGACCGAGCTCTACGACGATCCGGCCGTCGAGGGCCTCGTGCTCAACCTTCGCGATGCCACCGAGCGCAAGCGGGCCCAGGCGGTGCTCATCCAGGCCAAGCAGCAGGCGGAGCAGATCGCTGCGATGAAGAGCACCTTCATCGCGAACATGAGCCACGAGATCCGGACACCGCTCACGGCCATCCTCGGCTTCGCCGATGTGCTCGGCGAGGAGGTGGAGGACCCGGACCAGAGCCAGTTCGTCTCCCTGATCGCGCAGTCCGGGAAGCGTCTCATGGACACCCTCAACTCCGTCTTGGACATCGCCCGCCTGGAGGCCGACGGCGGCAGCCTCTCGGAGGAGCGGATCGACGCGGGGGACCTGGTGCGCGAGACCGTCGCCATGTTCGGGCCTGCGGCCAGCGAGAAGCAACTGTCGATTTCCTCGGAGGTGGAAGACGGCGAACACCCCATCATCGCCGACGAGGGCTCCCTCGTCCGAGTCCTTCACAACCTGGTGGGCAATGCACTCAAGTTCACCGACGAGGGCTCGGTCACGGTCGGCGTACGCACGGACACCGGCGAGGCGGGCGCACGTGTGCTCCTGACCGTACGCGATACCGGTGTCGGGATCGACCCGGCATTCCTGCCTCGGATCTTCGGCGCCTTCGAGCAAGAGTCGGGAGGATCCGGCCGCCGCTACGAGGGTGCAGGCCTCGGTCTGTCGCTGGCCCACCAGCTGGTCGAGCGGATGAACGGGACGGTCACCGTTCAGAGCGAGAAGGGCGCCGGCACGGAGTTTACCGTGTCGTTCCCCGCCGTCTCCGGCACCTACGACGACGACGTGCGCCCCCTCATCCTCGTCGTCGACGACAACGAGCAGGCCCGGATGATGGCCGTGCACACCCTCGCCGGCACCTACCGCACGAGGGTGACCTTGACCGGCGAGGATGCGCTGGCGTCCATCGACGAGGAGAGGCCCGATGCCGTCCTCCTGGACATTCATCTGGGGCTTTCGATCTCAGGCGAGGACGTGATGCGGCGGATTCGCGCGTCCAAGGCCCACGCGCCGCTGCCGATCATCGCCGTGACCGCCTACGCGCTTCCCGGGGACCGCGACCGGTTCCTATCGGCCGGGTTCGATGCCTATGTGACCAAGCCCTACACGCGCTCGGAGCTTCTGGCCGCGGTCTCAGCATCGCTCCGCACGTCCGCCTCGGATTCAGGCGGCCCCGCTGGCGATGCGCCCGGCGGCGCCACGTACCTCGTCCGCTCGTCGGACCCGACGGCGCCAGCGGACGCCTCTGCCCCCGCCTCCGAGCAGGAGGAGGCGTAAGGAACAGCGACGGCGGCGGCCGGTGGACCCGGCCCGTTCCCGTCGCCATGAGAGTCGCCATCATCGGCGCAGGTCCTGCCGGACTCGCCGCCGCCCACGCCCTCGGTTCCTCGGCCGAGGTCACCGTCTTCGACAAGAGCCGTGGCGTGTTCGGACGCGCCGCCACCCGCTGGCGCGACGTGCCCGCCGCGGACGGCAGCACGGCCCGGTGGCGCTACGACCACGGCGCCCAATACGTCAGCCCCGAGCCGGACAGCCCCTCCGCCCGCCTGATCCAGGACGTGGCCGGGGACGCCGTCGTCGAGATCGAAGGCGCCATCTGGCCGTTCGACAACAGCGGCACCTTGCGTCCCGACGAGGCACGCGACGGCGGCCTCCGCTGGACCACCGCCGACGGCATCAACGAGATCGGCCGGAGGCTCGCGGCGTCCGTCTCCGACCTGCGGCGCCAGACGCGCATCGCCCGTCTCTCGCGCCAGCGGGACGCGTGGGGCGTCGAGACCGACGACGGCGCCCGCATCGATGGCTTCGACGCCATCCTGCTGACTGCGCCGGCCCCACAGTCCGCGGACCTCCTCCGCGCCAGCCACCTCGACGCTCCGCTGGCGCCAGCGGTGGCCCCGCTGGCGGATGCGCTCGCCGCGACCGCCTACCGCAGCCAGTTCACGGTCGTGTGGGGGATGGACCACGAGATCGAGCGGCCGGCCGACGTCTACGCCCTCGTGAACGCCGTGGGCAAGGGCGGCGGCGGTGGCCACCCGGTCGCGTGGCTCGCCGTCGAGAGCGACAAGCCGGGGCGCTCGCCGGAGGGCACCTCGATCCTGCTGGCGCAGATGGCGGACGCCTGGACCGAGGCCCACTTCGACCGGGACCGCGATGCCGTCGTGGCCGCAGCGGCCGAGGCCGTCGCCGACGTCTGGGGACCGCTCCCCGAGCCGCTCTGGACCGACACCCAGCGCTGGCGCTACTCGCTTCCGGACGGCACGCCCGACGCCGACGCCGTGGCAGCGGCGGAGGACATGGGCTTGTTCGTCGCCGGCGACCTCACCGCCGGCAAAGGGCGCGTCCACCTCGCGCTGGAGGAGGGGCTCGCCGTCGCCGACCGCATCCGCCAGCAGGCCTGACCCCTCGACCCATGCCCGACCTCGCCGACCTCCGCGAGTCCTACGAGCGCGGCGCGCTCGACGCCGCCGACCTCCCGGACTCCCCCTTCGCCCTGTTCGAGCAGTGGTTCGCCGACGCGCAGGCCACCTCGACGCGGGAGCCCAACGCCATGACCCTGGCGACGGCCTCCGCCAGCGGGGCCCCCTCCGCGCGGATCGTGCTGCTCAAGGGGCTCGACCACGGGTTCTGCTTCTACTCCAACTTCGAGAGCCGCAAGGGCCGCGAGCTCGATGCCAACCCGCTGGCGGCGCTCGTGTGGTGGTGGCCGGAGCTGGAGCGGCAGGTGCGCGTCGAGGGCCGCGTCGAGCGGGTCGAGCCGGAGACTGCCGATGCCTACTACGCCAGCCGGCCCCGGGGCTCGCGGCTCGGCGCCTGGGCGAGCCCGCAGAGCCGCCCGGTGCCGGACCGGGAGACGCTGGAGGCGCTCGCCGAAGACGTCGCGCAGACGTACGAGGGCGAGGACGTGCCGCGGCCGGGGTTCTGGGGGGGCTACCGCGTGATCCCCGACGCCGTCGAGTTCTGGCAGGGGCGCCCGAGCCGCCTCCACGACCGCCACGTGTACCGCCGCGACGGCGACGGCTGGCGAACGGAGCGGCTGGCGCCGTAGGGACCCGCTGGCGCCGATCCCGCTGGCGGCGACCGTGAATCCGACGGTCTGTGGCAACGCCGAGAGAGCGGACCCCCGATGCGGGATCCACGAGGGTCCGGCCGTGGCACGCGCGGCCGTGCGCCAGCGGGCGGACCGACCTCGTCGCGGTTATCGCACCACCGTGACCGACCGCACGCGGGCCTCACCATCTGACGTCAGGCGGACGACGTAGACGCCAGGTGCGAGGCGGCCGCCGTCGAGGCGTACCTCGTGGCCACCGGCCTCGGACGGACCATCGACCAGTACGGTCACCTCGCGGCCGAGGACATCGAAGACGGACAGGCGCACCGGCCCAGCCTCCGGGACGGCGTACGGCACCGTCACGGCTCCAGGGGTCGGATTCGGGTACGGCGTTCCCAGGTCCAGCACCGCCGGAGCCGACGCGACCAGCCGAACCGTGTGGGTCGCCACGAGGGCGGCCTCGTCCGCCGTCCGCACCTCGAACACGACCTCCGCTGGCGTGCCCACGGGCGCGGCGCGGTCCACGTCGAACGCGAAGCGGGCCACCGGGGCACCACCTTCTGGGGCCGCCGCCGAGACCTCAGGGGCGTGGAAGTGGACCCACGCAGGGGCCGACGCGACGGTCGCCGTGAGAGAGCCGAGGGCCTCGGATTCTCCGCCGGGGGCGGCGAGCTCCAGCTCGACGGCGTTGCCAGCCGAGGCGAACGGAACCGAATGGGCGGGGCTGTCGAGGACTGTCGGGGCCGAGGCCGTCTGGGCTGCTGGCGCCGCAGCAGCAGACGCCACGGCCACCAGGAGGGCGATGTGTCTCATCGGATGCACTGTCACTGTGGGATCTACGTCACTATGGGATCTACTGTACACGAGGGCGACGCGGGGGCCGCCGCTCAACTATTCGATGTCAGGGCGAACGGTGTCGGTCTCGCAGGAGATCTCGGTCTCGGCGGCGCACGCGTCCGTGCCACCGCCGCCACGGGCCTCGTCCGTCCCGGCATCGCCCACGAGCGTATCGTCGCCGGACCCGCCCTCCATCACGTCGTCGCCGGACCCGCCCCGTGCCTCGTCGTCGCCTCCGTTGCCGAGCAACTCGTCGGACCCGTCGCCGCCCACCATCACGTCGTCGCCTGCGGCACCGCGCAAGAAATCGTCG
>JBCDLV010000044.1:0-15516 GCA_038744895.1 Bacteroidota bacterium
CCGCCAGCGGGACATCCGCCAGCGGGACATCCGCCAGCGGGACATCCGCCAGCGGGACATCCGCCAGCGGGACATCCGCCAGCGGGACATCCGCCAGCGGGACATCCGCCAGCGGGAGAAGTCGACGTTCGGACCATCCGGTGCGTCACGCAGCGGCCTACGTTCCGGGCTGTTCCATGCGTGCCGCCCTCCTCGTCCTTCTTCTCGCGCTGACTGGCTGCGTCCGCACTGACGCGGGCACGACGGGTGGGCTTGCCATCGCCCCCGACGATCCCCGAGAGGCGCTCCGGCAGATCGAAGACAGGCTCGTGGAGGCGCCCTACGTGTCGTTCCGGATCCCCGTGATCGAGCAGACCGCCATCGACGGCCAGTCCGCAGCGGGCCCATGGACCCGCTGGCGTGACGTCGAGATCGCCTTCGGACCGGAGGGACGGATGCGGGTGACCGCGGCGGGACCCCACCCCGACCCGACCCTGGCCGCCAGCGGTGTCCTGCTGGCGCCGAGCCTCGTCACGGACGGTCGGCGCGTGCTCGGTGGGCGCTACGGCCTCGACCCGGAGAAGGCCGAGTTCGATGGGCACTGGGGCCCCGCTGGCGAGCAGGACCGTCGGTTCTGGATCCGGCTGTTCCTGCGAGAGGGGATCCACGTGCTGCTCGATGCGCTCGCTCAAGGGCATACGGGCGTGTACACGGACCTCGCTGACGACCGGCCGCCTACCGCAGACGTCCTGACACCGCTAGACACGGTTGCGTGGGGCTCGGCAGAGCTGATTCTCGGAGAGGCCGTGCGGGAGCTTCGTGGCGCTCGCGTCGACCGGAGCGGAGAGTACGAGTCGTCCCTTTTGATCAGCCAGGTCTACGGACGCCCGGTGCGTGCGAGCTACCGGAGCCGGAGCTACCGCGAGGCTTGGATCCGGCATGTGACCGTAAGCCATGCCTGGGAGGCGTGGTCCTTCGAGCCGATTCCAGACTCCGTGTTCGTCGCCCCGGAGTAGGCATCCGCGTAGCTTGGATGCGATGCGCCCCGACCTCTCCATCGTCATCCCGGTCTACAACGAGGCCGATAGCCTGCCTGCGCTGGCAGATGAGATCCGCCAGGCGATGGGCGATGCCGGTCTCTCGTTCGAGGTGTGGCTCGTCGATGATGGCTCAGACGACGGATCGTGGCAGGTCATCGATCGCATACATCGCGAGGACGAGCGATTCGCAGGTATTCGCTTTCGGCGCAACTACGGCAAGAGCCCCGCGCTGGCCGTCGGGTTCACGCGTGCCACCGGGCGCTACGTCGCTACCCTCGACGCCGACCTCCAGGACGACCCCGCCGAACTACCGGAGATGGTCGAACGCCTCGAAAACGGCGCCGACCTCGTGAGCGGTTGGAAGCAGAAGCGCAACGACCCGTGGGAAAAGCGCATCCCGTCGAAGTTCTTCAACCGGGTCACGCGCTGGATGTCGGGTATCCCGCTCCACGACTTCAACTCGGGCATCAAGGCCTACCGTCGCGAGGTAGTCGAGAGCGTGCGGCTCCACGGCGAGATGCACCGCTACATCCCCCTGCTGGCGAAGTGGGAGGGCTACGACCGAATCGAGGAGCAGGTCGTAAACCACCGCGAGCGCATCCACGGCGTTACCAAGTTCGGCTTTGAGCGCTACCTCCGTGGCTTTCTGGACCTCATCACCGTCACGTTCCTGACGCGGTTCGCTCAGCGTCCGATGACCTTCTTCGGGGGGATGGGGACCGTCGCGTTCCTCGTCGGCTTTGCGGTGCTGCTCTACCTCACGATCGCCAAGCTGGTGTACGGCGAGGCCATCGGAGATCGCCCCCTGCTCCTGCTGGGCGTCATGCTGATCCTGCTCGGCGCGCAGTCGTTTCTCGCGGGTCTGCTGGGTGAGATGATCGTGCGCCCCGAGGCTGAGGACGCGAGGCGCTACGATATCCGTGAGGAGATGGCGCCTGTCGCCAGCGGGGAGCGCCAGCCGGCCTCCGTCTAGTGGCGGCGATTACGCTCGTCGGCCCGTCATGGCCCTACCGGGGCGGCATCGCGCACTTCCAGACGTCGATGCAACGCACGTTGACGAGCCGCGGGCACGACGTGAACGCCATCACCTTCCAGCGCCAGTACCCCGAGGTGCTGTTCCCTGGCACGACGCAGTTCGACCCTGGCCCTGCGCCGGAGGACCTCCCGCTGGCGCACCGCCTGGTCGACTCGTTGAACCCACTCAGCTGGCGCCGGGCGGCCTCGGCTGGGTCGGCGTCCGATGTGGCCGTGCTCTCGTACTGGATGCCCTTTTTGGCACCCGCAACTGGGGTCATCGCACGTGGACTCCGCCAGCGGGGCGTCACGGTTCTGGGGCTGGTCCACAACGCCATTCCGCACGAGCGTCGGCCAGGAGATCGCGCGTTGACGCGGTATGCCCTCCGGGCGTGCGACGGACTCGTGGTCCTGAGCGAGGACGTCGAGCGGGATGTTGAGAGCCTCGGCCTGGACGCTCCGAGACGCCGCGTCGAGCACCCCGTCTACGACACGTTCGGAGACCCCGTGGACCGATCCGACGCTCGTCGCATGCTCCAGCTGGCGGAGGCGCCGACGTTCTTGTTCTTCGGCTTTATCCGCCGGTACAAGGGGCTCCACGTCCTGCTCGACGCCTGGCCGTCCGTCCGCCAGCGGGTGCCGGCTGCCCAACTGGTGATCGCGGGCGAGTTCTACGCCGACGAGGACGCGCTGCGAGCACAGATCGACGCCCTGGACGGCGTCCGCCTTGACGCCGACTACATCCCGGATGCGCGCGTCCCGCTCTACGTCAGCGCCGCCGACGCGGTCGTCCAGCCGTACATCACCGCGACGCAGAGCGGCGTGGCCCAGGTGGCCTTCCACTTCGGGCGCCCGGTCATCACGACGGACGTGGGCGGGCTGGCGGAGGTGGTGCCTGATGGGGAGGCGGGCCTGGTGGTGCCCCCGGACGACGCCGCTGCCCTGGCAAACGCGCTCGTTCGCTTTGTCACCAAGGATCTCGGTCCGACGCTCTCCGCTGGCGCCGTCCGCCAGCGGGACCGGTTCTCCTGGGACCGCCTCGCCGAGGCCATCGAAGACCTGGGAGGTATTGAGCCGCCAGCGGGCATCTGAGGCGCGTCAGCGGACCGACGTCCACATTCCGACGACCAGGACGAGGGCGACGGCCGCGAAGTACACCAGCGAGATGTACCAGACGGCGCGCATGACCTTCGGCGACGGACCTTTGGGCTCCTCCTCGTCCTCGGTCTCCTCTGTCAACTCGTCGGGCTCCTCCGGTCGCAAGCGGGCCCCAGAGTCGGGCCGGGTCTCTCGCAGCAGGCTCTCGACGCGGAGCCGCACATACCGCTGGCGTGCGTGCGCGAGGTCGCGGGACCGCTCCTCCGCGCGCTCCCAGATCTCCTCGTCCATGTCCTCCTCGTACAGCTCTTGACGAGCGACGAGGGCTGCGGTCCGCTCCAGCGCGTTTGGTTTGCGCAGGCGGAGCTGTCGCATCAGCCGGTCGAGGGCATCGAATCGCATGGCATCTCTGTCTTGCCTCGTGCGAGCCGCGCACCCGCTGGCGTGCTCGGCAAAGGCGTCCTCAGACGAAAAAGGTAGAGCGGAGACGGTAATCGGAAAGGGCACAAGACGATCTCTCTGTCGCTACCAGAGAGATGCAGGCGACCTCTGCACAGGCGTAGTCTAGCATCCCCTCCGACTACTATGGACTACGACCCCGTCAAGGATCGCCTCGGCGGCTTCTTCTGGAGAACGCCAGCCCGTACGAAGGCCTTCTACCGCATCCTCGATGCCGTCTTCTTGCGGTCGTGGTATGTGCGCCGTGCGCTTCGGCGCCACGTCGACGCGATGGGACCGGGTCCGGTGCGCGTCCTCGACGCGGGGACCGGCTTCGGGCAGTATGCCTACTGGCTGGTCGACACGTTTCCGAATGTTCAGGTCACAGCCGTCGACATCAAAGACGACTATCTGCGGCGAGCGCAGGCCTTCCTCGCCCAGACGCCGCACGCCAGCCGGGTCGCGTTCGAGAAGGCCGACCTGACACTCCCGATGGAATACGCCGAGACGTTCGACCTCGCGCTCTCCGTCGATGTGATGGAGCACATCGAGGACGACCGCGCCGTGTTCCGGCACGTCCGCGCGGCGCTCAAGCCCGGCGGCGTGTTCATCGTCAACACGCCGAGCGACCAGGGGGGGAGCGGCGTCACCGAGGAGGGCGACGAGAGCTTCATCGGCGAGCACGTCCGCGACGGATACCCGCTGGCGGAGCTCGTCGAAAAGTTGGAGACGGCCGAGATGGAGGTGACAGAGACTGCTTACGCGTACGGGCCCATCGGCTCCGTCGCCTGGCGGCTCCTGGTCAAGTGGCCCATCCAGATGCTCTCCGCCAGCCGGTGGCTGACGCCACTCGTGGCGGCGTACTACGTGCCAGCGGGGCCGGTCGGGCTGGCACTCAACGCCGTCGATGTGGCGCGAGACAACGAGACGGGAACTGGCCTCTTGGTGACGTCGAGGCGAAAGGGGTAGGGAACCGGATCAGCGAACGCGCCGCTGCACAACGGCCAGGACGCCGCAGGCCCCAAGAATCCCGAGGCCACCCATTGCGGGCCCCCACGTGCCGGCTCCGACCATGAGAGCCACACCCCAGACCACAACGCCTGTGAACGCGCCGAGTGCGACACGGTCGCGTCGAGAGGGGGCAACCCACGTCGCCCCAGCGACGAACGCCGCACCCATGAAGGGGCTCGCCACGCTCTTCGCAGCCCAGATCATCCAGTCGGGGCCCGACGTGTAGAGCGAAGAGAGGGCCAAGCCACCCAGGAGCATCAGGGTCACCTGGGCAACCGCGGCCGCCAGCAGGGCGGCTGGAACAACCGCTGCCCACCGAAACAGGGGGAGCGGAGGTACGGAAAGCGCTGCCATGGTAGGGAGCAGATGAGGGACCAGGAAGTATAGGGACTCGGTCCATAGGTCCCCAACGCCTTGCTCAACCCGCGCACGGAGCTTCGTGGGAGGCGTTCAAAGGAACACCAGATCCGTGCATCGGCGTGGTACCATTCGGCCACACCTGAAATACACCATGTCCTTCACCATGCGACTTCTACGCTTCGCCGCGGCCGTCCTGGTCCTGATGGCTGCCCCGCTGGCGGCCCAGGCTGACCTCGACGCCCCGCTCCCGTTCGACCCGGCCGTCCGTATCGGGACGCTTGACAACGGGCTCACGTACTACATCCGCGCCAACACTGAGCCCGAGGGCCGCGCCGAGCTCCGGCTGGCGGTCAACGTCGGGAGCATCGTCGAGGACGAGGACCAGCGCGGGCTGGCCCACTTCGTCGAGCACATGGCGTTCAACGGGACCGAGCGGTTCGACGAGCCCGAGCTCGTCCAGTATCTCGAGTCGGTTGGAATGCGGTTCGGGCCGGGCGTCAACGCCTACGTGTCGTTCGACGAGACGGTCTACATGCTCCAGATCCCGACCGACTCGGCCGCCGTCTTCGAGACCGGCGTCGACGTGCTCCGCGAGTGGGCCGGCAACGTCACCCTCGCCGATGACGCCATCGACCGCGAGCGCGGCGTGATCATGGAGGAGTGGCGGATCGGGCAGGGCGCCCAGGAGCGGATGCAGCGCCAGCAGTTCCCCGTCCTCTTCGCCAACAGCCGCTACGCCGAGCGCCTCCCGATCGGTCTCCCCGAGATCATCCAGAACGCGCCGTACGAGCGGATGCGGGACTTCTACACCACCTGGTACCGTCCCGACCTCATGTCGGTCATCGTCGTAGGCGACATCGACGTGGACGCCGTCGAGGCCATGGTCGAGGCCAAGTTCTCGGACCTCGTGACCGCAGCCGACGCGCCCGAGCGCGTGTTCTACCCCGTCCCGGGCCACGACGACACGCGGTTCGCGATCACGACCGACCCCGAAGCGCCGCAGACCGTCGTCCAGGTGCTCTACAAGCGACCGCCGTCGCGGACGGAGACCGTGGGCGACATGCGCACGAATCTCAGGAACGATCTGTTCTTCAGCGCCCTCCGCGCGCGGGTCGACGAGATCCGCCAGGAGCCGGGCGCACCGTTCGCCTTCGCATTCGTCGGGAGCGGGTCGGGCGTCCGCATGCTGGATCAGGTGTTCCTCGCGGCCCTCGCCGCCGAGGGCCAGGTGGCCGAGTCGGCCCGTGTGCTCGCCACCGAGGCCGAGCGCGCCCGCCGGTTCGGGATCACCGAGACCGAGTTCGAGCGCGGGAAGACCGAACTGCTCCGACGCCTCGAGTCGGCTGTGGCCGAGCGTGACAACCAGCCGTCCCGCGGGCTCTCGATGGCCTACGTGCAGGCGTACCTCCGCGAGGAGCCCGTCGTCTCGCCGGAGGACCAGCTGGCGCTCGCGCAGGCGCTCCTCCCCACGATCACGCTCGACGAGGTGAACGCCGTAGCCGAGGAACTCGTCGGGACAGAGAACCGCGTCGTGATGGTGAACGCGCCCGAGACCGCCCCGGTGCCCGGCGAGGCCGAGCTGGTGGCGGCCATCGACGGCGTCGCCGAGGCCGAGCTTGAGCCGTACGAGGATGCGACCGTCGAGGGACCGCTCGTCGAGACGCCCCCAACGCCCGGCCAGGTCGTGGACGAGGACACGAACGACGATCTCGGCACGACCACGTGGACGCTCTCCAACGGCGCCACGGTCGTCCTCAAGCCGACCGACTTCCGCGCCGATGAGGTCCTGCTGAGTGCCACGTCGCCGGGGGGCTCGTCGCTCCTCTCCGACGCCGAGCTGGCGGTCGCCGGCGGCGCGGCCGGCTACGTCGCGCAGTCTGGCGTGGGCGCGTTCGATCAGGTCGCCCTCGGGAAGAAGCTGTCCGGCCAGATCGTGAGCGTCCGCCCGGTGATTAGCGGCCGCACCGAGGGCTTTCAGGGATCCGCCGCGCCGGACGACCTGGAGACGCTGTTCCAACTCACGCACCTCTACGTGACCGCGCCGCGGAAGGACGCCGACGCGTTCACAGCGTCGCTCGACCAGACGCGGGCGTTCCTCACGAGCCAGGTCAACAGCCCGCGCGTGGCCTTCAGCGACACGCTGAGCCAGACGCTCACGAGCTATCACCCGCGCAACCAGACGCTCTCGAACTACCTGGCCAGCCTCGGCACCGCCGACCTCGACCGGTCGTTCGCGTTCTACCAGGACCGCTTCGCCGATGTCTCGGACTTTACGTTCGTCCTCGTCGGTGCGTTCGAGACGGAGGCCATTCGGCCGCTCGTCGAGACGTACCTCGCCAGCCTGCCGGGCGGCGGCCGCGAGGAGGAGGCCCGCCGGATCGACATGATGCCGCCATCTGGCGCAATCGAGAAGACGGTCCGTGCAGGCGTCGAGCCGCAGGCGCAGGTCGCGATCGTGTTCCACGGCGAGATCGACGCCGACGACAACGAGGACCGCGCCATCATGGGCGCCACGGCCGACGTGCTCTCGAAGATGCTCCGCGAGGAGATCCGCGAGGACCGGGGCGGGACCTACGGCATCGGCGTCCGCCCGTCGATCGACCGCGCCAACGACCGGTTCCAGCTCCAGATCCAGTTCGGCACGGACCCCGAGCGCGTCGAGGAGCTGGTGGCCGCCGTCTTCGCGGAGGTCGAGTCGCTGCGCGCCGGCGAGGCTGAGGTCCGCCACCTGGAGGCCTACCAGGAGCAGCAGCGCCGCTCCCGCGAGACGAACCTCCAGGAGAACCGCTACTGGTCCCGCATCCTGACCTCAGCCGCCCAGTACGGCGAGGACCCGCAGGACAGCATCGACCAGCCGGACATCGTCGCCCGCCTGACAATGAACGACGTCCAGGACATGGCCGTCGACAAGATCGACATGGGCCGATACGTCCAGGTCGTGCTCCTCCCGGAGGAGAGCGCAGGCGCCGAGGTCGGCGGCGGAGGCGAGTAGGGCTCTGATGGAGTATGCGGGTGTGGGAGTGTGTGGGCAAAACGCTCGTCCGCTCCCACCCCCCTATGCTCGCACATCTGGGGCTGGCGGCCGCTTCCGCCAGCGGGAAACGGGACGAACGGGGAACGCCAGGCCGGCTAGGCTTCGGCGTTCCCCGTTTGTCTCGATGAACACCGCCACGATCAACGGCTTTGGCACCACGCTTCTCGGCATCAGCCGGATGGACGAAGACGCCATCGCGACGGCGACGGCCTGGCTCACCGCCCTTTGGCTTCCCATCGTTCCGCTCAAGCGCTACCGCGTCCAGTTCCGCGAGGACGACAGGTATACCGTCCTCGACGAGATGCCGGTCGATCGGGGCGAGGTGCTGAGGACGTACCTGTTCGGGTGGCTGGTCTTCCCGCTTCCGATCGTGGGGCCGGCCGTGTCACAGTGGCTTTTCGACGTAAACGTGCCGGGCCCGTGGTGGTGGACGGCGCTCTGGGCACTCGTCGGGCTGGCGGCGCTCAAAGGGTGGCACGATCTGCGCCGCGACCCCGACTCTGCGCGGGACCGCTCCGACGCGACGGTCTGAGGTATCCCGCTGGCGACGGCCCCCGCTGGCGACAGCCGCCAGCGGGACTGCGACTCGGTGTGTGAACTCGGCGGGGCGGCCAGAATCAGGGACGCTCCGGAGGACTCGCCGCGTAGCTTGCGGAGCGAGCGTCTACCCCTCCCGATGCCCGCTGCGTCCGCCGGATCCCCCTGCAAGTTCCTCTTCGTGACCGGCGGCGTGACGTCGTCGCTGGGCAAAGGGATCGTCTCTGCCAGCCTCGGCAGGCTCCTGGACGCGAGAGGTGTCCGGGCCACGATCCAGAAGTTCGACCCGTACATCAACGTCGACGCGGGGACGATGAACCCGTACGAGCACGGCGAGGTGTACGTCACCGCCGACGGCGCCGAAACCGACCTCGACCTGGGCCACTACGAGCGCTACCTCGGCGTGCCCATGTCGCAGGCCAACAACGTGACCACGGGCCGTGTCTACTCCGGCGTGATCGCGAAGGAGCGGGCCGGCGCGTACCTCGGCAAGACGGTTCAGGTGGTGCCCCACGTGATCGACGAGATCAAGGGCTGGATGCGCCGGCTGGCGGAGACCGGCGACTACGACGTCATCATCACGGAGGTCGGCGGCACGGCGGGCGACATCGAGTCGCTGCCCTACCTCGAAGCCATCCGCCAGCTGTCTCTGGAGGAAGGGCGGCAGAACTCGGCGCTCGTCCACCTCACCCTGGTTCCCTACCTCGCCGCCGCTGGCGAGCTTAAGACCAAGCCGACCCAGCACTCGGTCAAGACGCTCCAGAGCTACGGGCTCCAGCCAGACGTGCTCGTGTGCCGCACCGAGCACCCGCTGCCCGACGAGGTGCGCCGCAAAATCGCCCTGTTCTGCAACGTAGGGCCAGAGGCCGTGGTCGAGAGCCGCGACGCCGAGTCGATCTACGAGGTGCCGCTCATTCTCCGCGAGCAGCGGTTCGACGAGGTCGTCCTCGAACGCCTCGGGCTCACCGATGCGCTCGCCCACGACCCCACCGACGACCTCGCCAGCTGGGTCGATTTCCTGCGTCGGCTCAAGAATCCCGAGGAAGAGGTCGAGATCGCGCTCGTCGGCAAGTACGTCGAGCACCAGGACGCCTACAAGTCCATCTCGGAGAGCTTCCTGCTGGCGGGCGCCCGCAACCGCGTCCAGGTCAAGGTGCGGAACGTGCTCTCGGACGACGTGACGGCCGACAACGTGGCCGACAAGCTGGCGGGCGTCTCGGGCGTGCTCGTCGCGCCTGGCTTCGGCGACCGCGGCATCGACGGCAAGATCGAGGCCGTCCGATGGGCCCGCGAATCGGGCGTTCCGTTCTTCGGCATCTGCCTGGGCATGCAGGTGGCCACGGTCGAGTTCGCGCGCCACGTGGCCGGACTGGATGATGCCCACTCGACCGAGTTCGAGCCCGACAGCCCGTACCCAGTCATCTCGATGATGGCCGAGCAGAAGACGGTGACCGACAAAGGCGGCACCATGCGCCTCGGTGCCTACACGTGCGCGCTCACGGAGGGCTCGCTGGCGGCCGATGTCTACGGCGGTGCCGAGACGGTCCAGGAACGCCACCGCCACCGCTACGAGGTCACCAACGACCTCCGGTACCGCCTCCGAGAGGCCGGCCTCGTGTTCTCGGGCGTCAACCCCGACCGCGACCTCGTCGAGATCATCGAGCTACCGCGGCCCCCCGCTGGCGGCGACGGGTCGGCTGCGGTGCCCGCCAGTGGCAGCGCCAGCGGTCCGACGCACCCGTGGTTCGTGGGCGTTCAGTTCCACCCCGAGTACCGAAGCCGGGTCCGCGAGCCGCACCCGCTGTTCGTCCACTTCGTGGCGGCGGCCGTCGCGCACGCCCGAGCCGCCGGTACACTCGCCGAGCCCACCGGCCCGAGCCGCACGCGCCGGGTCCGCCGGGCGACGGCCCGCGTGCTGGCGGAATAGAGCGCCGCCAGCGGTGGACGGATCCCGGATCCCGGATCGACTGGCGGGACGCGTCCGCGTGCGCGTCGGGGCGCTGATCTTCGACGATGCCGAGGATCCGTCGGCGGTCCTGCTGGCGGAGCACGAGGGGATCTGGGAGGACCAACCGTTCTGGACCCCCCCGGGCGGGGGCGTCGAGTTCGGGGAGCCGCTGGACGAAGCCCTGCGACGGGAGGTGTCCGAGGAAACAGGTGTTGACGTGGCCGTCGGCCCCGTTCGCTACGTTCTCGATTTCGTTCGCCCGCCGCTCCACGCGGTCTCGTTCTACGTCCAGTGCGTCGCCGAGGACGTGAGCGCGGCGCGCCTGGGCTCCGATCCGGAACTGGACGAGGACGACCAGATCCTGCGCGGTCTGCGGCTCGTCCCGTTCGACGAGCTCGGCGACCTCGTCCTGTACCCCGAGCCCTTCCGCCAGCGGTTGGCGGCCGACGCGCGGGCAGGATTCCCCGACGGAACGGTCTACCTGGGCACGTTTCGGTAGGGTCGAGGCCCGGAGGGTAAACGGGCGGAGGCGCCTATCTTCGCGCGCCCCACCGCTGCGCGCATGCCGCCCGACACCGCCCTCGTCACCGAGCCCACACAGGTTGCGGCCCTGCTGGCGACCGTCCTCGCCGGCGTGTTCGCGCTCTCGAAGGTGCGGGCCCTCTCGAAGCTGTTCGAGTTCCTGCCGCCGGTGATCTGGGCGTACTTCGTGCCGATGCTGCTGACGACGTTCGGCGTGACGCCGAGCGCGAACGCGGCCTACGACTGGTTCAGCTACGTGCTGCTGCCGTTCGCCCTGTTCCTGCTCATGATCACGATCGACGTGCCCGCGATCTTGAGCCTGGGCCGGCTGGCGCTGGCCATGATGGTGGTCGGGACCCTCGGCATCGTGCTCGGCGGGCCGGTCTCGTACCTCGCCGTGGGGCAGTTCATCGGCGGTGACGAGGTATGGCAGGGCATGTCGGCGCTCGCGGGGAGCTGGATCGGTGGAACGGCCAACATGGTCGCCCTCCAGGAGTCTGTCGGGCTGAGCGACGCCGGGCTGGCGCCGATCATCGTTGTCGACACGGTCGTCGGGTACGGGTGGATGGCTGTGCTTCTGTTCCTATCTGGGTACCAGGCTCGCTTCGACCGGTGGGTGAAGGCGGATACCAATGCCATCGAGCGTGTCAACCAGACGCTCGCGTCGCTCGACACGACGCGTGAGCCTTCGACGACAGCCACGGTTGCGATGATCATCGGGATCGGGTTCGCAGCGGCTGTGCTCTCGCGACTCATCGGGGCAGGACTTCCTGAACTCGGAATCACGCGGGACGGCGAGTTTATCCGGATCGTCTCCGCAGGGACGTGGGCCGTCCTGGTGGCCGTGACCGTCGGGCTCGCTCTTTCGTTTACGCCGATCCGGAAGCTGGAGACGGACGGCGCCAGCCGGTTTGGGTTCGCCGCTCTCTACCTCCTCCTGACCTCGATCGGCGCCAAGGCGGATCTCAACGCGGTCCTCGACGCGCCGGCCTTCATGCTGATGGGCGTCGTCTGGCTCGCCGTTCACATCGGGCTTCTGTTCCTCGCGGCTAAACTGCTCCGGGCACCGCTCTTCTTCGTGGCCACCGGGTCCATGGCCAATGTGGGCGGTGCGGCCAGCGCGCCGATCGTCGCTGGGGTGTACCATCAGGCGATGGCACCCGTGGGGCTTCTCATGGCCGTCGCGGGCTACGTGCTCGGGATCTACGCGGCGCTCGGGTGCGCGTGGATGCTGGGCGCGCTGGCGGGATGACGCCCCAGACCTGTGAGAGGGATCTCACGGGTCCGGACAACGAGCCGGGCTCACAGCCGGGCTCACAGCCGGTCTCGTGCAAGGCTTCGCATGACAGCGAGGGCTCGCCCCAGCACGAAGACGTCCGGGTTCTCGGGACGGACCACCTCATCGGCGTACGTGCGGTCGGCTGCGCGAAACCGGAGCCGGTCGTTGACCCGGGAAAAGCGCCGAACGACCACGCGGTCGTGGACCAGAAGGGCTACGATCGAGTCGTCGGGGATGTCAGTCCACGCAGCCTCCTCGATCACCAGCAGGTCGCCTTTGTGAATGCCGACGCCGTTCATGCCGTCGTCCCGGGCGATGATGCCGAGACAGTGGTCGAGGTCTACGTCCTCGGGTAGGAGCGTCGGATCGATGAGCAGCGGGCGCCGGGACCGAGGCAAGGGGTGGGCGGCCGTCTCGGCGGTCATGAGCCGCGACCGACGCCCGATGCCTTCCTTCAGCTTGAGCATGAGGACACCCGGCGGTTCGTCTGCGCCGTAAGTGTCCTCCTCCCCTACGAGCTCGATCCCGCGAGCCTCGTGCGGAGTGCGGCGGATGTAGCCCTTCTTCTCGAGGGCGACGAGCATCTTGTAGACCCCATTCGACGAGCGGATGCCGAGGCTCTGCCCGATTTCTTTGATCGTGGGGGGCTTCCCGTTCCGCCGGCAGAAGTCACGTATGAACTCGTAGACCTGGTTCTGACGCTCAGTGAGACGGCTGTACACGGGCGGCGCTGGAGGTGGGCTGGACGGCGATACTAACTAGGTGAACGCGTTTTCACTCCGGGGGAAAACATGGTGAATGAATTTTCACTTTTGGATTCTGGGCCCTCTGCTTCCGGAAGTCCGTCTCGCCTCTCTTCGGACTTATCCACATAAAATGGCGTTTTTGGGGGAATCTAGAGGGGTGGGGTATGTTGGGAGGGCAGTGGGGAAAAGTGGGGAATCACCCCACGGCCTGGCGGCCCCCCTGCGTTCACACACCCCCTCCGGCCATGGCCGGTTTTAAAGGACAAGCGGAGAACACCATCGACGGGAAGGGCCGGATGCCCGTCCCCGCCAAGATGCGTCGTGCCCTGAGCCCGGACGCGAAGGAGTCGTTCGTGGCCACCCGGGGGTTGGAGCAGTGTGTGTTCCTCTACCCGGCCGACGTGTGGGAGGAGATCGAGGAGGACATGCGGGACAAGAACCAGTTCGTTTCGGCGAACCGATCGTTCGTCCGCAACCTCCTGCGCTGGGCCGAGGATCTCACGCTCGACGGCCAGGGACGAATCGCACTGCCCAAGCGCCTCATCGGATTCGCAGGCCTCCAGGTCGGAAGCAAGGCGCTCGTGATCGGGGCGCTCGACCGCATCGAGGTCTGGGATCCGGCCGTGTTCGAGGCCCACATCAACGACGAAGAAGAGTCCTACGAATCGCTCGCCGAGCGAGTGATGGGGTAGGGTCGCACCCCCCGGAGACCCTGCCTGACCGCCCATGACCACCGTTCCCTCCATGACTCGCCCTCGCCGCCCGCGCCGCGCCGACCGCGCCGACCGTCAGGTCGCGCCCGGCTCCGACGTGGGCGCCGGCGGCGCGCAGGGGGCGGTCGGTCCGGGCGACCCCTTGGCGTACGCCACGCCGTACCACGCGCCCGTTCTCGCCCGCGAGACGGTCGCCCGCCTCGTCACCGATCCCGCTGGCGTCTACGTCGACGCCACACTCGGCGGCGGCGGCCACAGTGCGGCGTTGCTGGACGCCCTGGGCGAGGACGCCCTCGTCGTCGGGATCGACCAGGATCCAGAGGCGCTCGCCGCCGCCCAGGCCCGGCTGGCGGAGGCCGAGGCCACCGGGCGGTTTGTCGCCCTCGGCGGCAACTTCGGCGACCTGCGCCAGCTGCTCGACGCGGTAGGCCTCGGCCCCGAGCACGGCCGCCCTGTCGCGGGCGTCCTGCTCGACCTCGGCGTGAGCAGCCGCCAGCTGGACCGCGCCGCCCGCGGCTTCGCCTACGCACAGGCAGGTCCGCTCGACATGCGGATGAACGCAGACGCCCCCGACGCGGGCGAGACCGCCGCCGACCTCATCGCGCGCCTCGACGCCGGCCCGCTGGCGGACGTGATCTACCAGTACGGAGAAGAGCGCCGCTCGCGCGCGATCGCGCGCGCGATCAAGAAGGCGGCACCGACAACGACCGACGCGCTCGCCGAGGCCGTGCGCCAGGCAGTGCCCACGCGCGACGAGGTAAAGACCCTGGCTCGCGTGTTCCAGGCCCTGCGGATCGCGGTGAACCGCGAGATGGACGTGCTGGAGCACGCGCTCCCCGCCGCCCTCGACGTGCTAACGGAGGGCGGGCGCCTCGCCGTGATCGCCTACCACAGCCTGGAGGACCGCCGGGCCAAGCAGTTCCTGAGGACGGGCCGCTTCTCGAGCCACGTCGAGAAGGATCTGTACGGCAACCCGCTGGCGCCCCTCGTGCCGGTGAGTCGCAAGCCCATCGTGGCCTCAGACGCCGAGGTCGCCCAGAACCCTCGCGCACGGAGCGCCCGGCTCCGTGTCGCACAGAAGAAGACCCCCCCGGACCCCAAGCGACGCCCGGAGGCGTGAGCGGCCCGCGTGGCGATGCCAGCCACGCCGCTCCCGTCTCCGGGCCTCGCCCGATGCTCTGATGCCCCAAACGGCTACCCGCAAGACGACTAAGCGACGGTCGCCCTCGAAGGCGACCTCGGCCAAGCGTGCGCGCCGCGGTACCGGCGTTGTGCTGCCAGGCTGGGCGGACCTGCAGCCCTCCAAGCTGGCGGGCGGGCCCAAGCGCGCCAAAGCTGGCGCCAAGAAGGCCGCCTCGAAGGCGAAGAGCAAGCGGAAGGCACGGCGCCCCCTCGACGCCGTCCCCAGCTCCCGATTTGGCGTGAGCGTCGTGATCGGCTGCGTCCTGCTGGTTCTCTTCCTCGGCCACGCCTATGCCACGCGCGCCACCCTGGACGCGCTCCAGGATGCCCGCCGTGAGAACGACCGGCTGCGCCTGACCCATCAGCGCCTCCAGGGTGACGTCGACCGCATGACCGGCCCGACCGCCATCATGCGCCGCGCTGCCACCATCGGACTGGAAGAGGGCGCCGCCTACGGCCCCACGATTCGCCTCGACGACTAGACCCTGAGATCGATCTCTCCCCAGGACTCCATCCTCACCCGCTTGTACGGCGTCTTCGTCGGGTTGCTGCTGCTGCCCGTCCTGGTAGCTGTTCAACTCGTCCGCATCCAGCTGGACGAGGGCGAGACCCTGC
>JBCDLV010000045.1:0-15499 GCA_038744895.1 Bacteroidota bacterium
CAACGGTTTGGCGGCGCTGCGCGACGAGAAAGGGGCGTTGGAAACCGAGCGCCGTGCACTCGAAGGCGACGCTGCGGAGACCGTCCGCCAGCGGGACATCCTGACAGGCCGGCTACGAGACCTCGTGGAGCGCATCGCCAGAGCTCAGGTGGTCGACCCCAAGGCCGTGGATCGCGAGGACGTGCGCTTCGGAGCCACCGTCACCCTACGCCGCTCCGATGGCTCGGAGCAGACCCTACAGATCGTCGGTGTCGACGAGGCCGCCGTCAGAGACGACGCCGTCGCGTTCACGTCGCCGGTCGCCCGTGCCGTTCATGGCAAGCGATCCGGCGAGACGGCTACGCTTCGGTCTCCCCGCGGAAATGAGCCCCTCGACGTGCTGTCCGTCGTTTACGATTAGGTAGCCACCCGCCTGTGCTAGACAGAACGGTCTGGGGCCGCGTTCACTGTCCGCAACGTCGGGTCGCCAGCGGTGGCGATGATGTCTGTCGAGACGCCCTGGATGGTGTCCGGTCGCGAGCCGCCTTGCAGTGCCTTACCAGCGGCCTGGAGGTAGGCTCCCAGTCGGCGAAGCGGATCTTCCAGATGCGCATGGTCAATGGTGCGGGACGCCTCGGCAGTGTGAGCTCCCAGCGAGACCATCGTCGCCCCGATCGCGTCGGCCGATGCCGGTGCCTCGACCTCTGAATCGTCCAGCTGGCGTGCGAGGCGCACGAGACCGTCTCGGATGCCGTGGAGGTCGGGCCGGTTCGAGTCGTCGATTTTGGCGACCCAGCCGCGGCACACGTCGGCCGCGCCGGAGCGAGACAGGGTGGATGTGAGGCCGCTTTTGAAGGCTTCGAGCGTGCTGAAGATGGAAATGCCCGCGTCCGTGGGGCGGTCAGAGGTGCCAGACATAGAGGGGAGGGGAAGAAGAGAGGGTCTACTTGCTGAGAAGAGAGGCCGCCCGGTCCAGGTGGCCGGCGATGGTCTCCAGGCGAGGGGACAGGCGTTCGTCGCCAGGGACCGCTGCGGCGCGCGTCGACTGCGCCAGCTGGGCCAGGATGTCTGCGATGGCGCGACCGTTCAGTTGATCTGCATCCAGCAGGTCTCGCAATGTTGAGAGACCGTCGGCGACGTTGCTCAGGTCGGCTTCTGTGGCGTCCTGGCAGGCGCCTCGCCAGTGATCGACGATCGCGCGTGCGGTGGTCGGCGTGAGTGCTGTGATCGGCCCAGAGAGTGCGGCCTCCGTCTGGTCGAGCGTCACCCGGCTGGCGCTAGAGGTGGCGTCTCTCATGCGCCCGACCCCCGGAGAGCTCCGCCGGCGTGCCGCAGGAGGGATCCGAGCCGCTTCAGCTTGTTGACCAGGTCTGTGTTGGAATCTCCGGTCGTAGACGGGGATGCATGGTCTGCAGCGGCTTCGGTCTGCTCGCCGAGGCGAACGAGGATCGCGCTGACCCGTACGCCGTCAATGGCATCGCCCGCCAGGGTCTGGTGTAGCTCCCCGAGGCCGGCTGCGATGGGGAGGAGATCCTGGCGACCGGTCTCCTCGATCTTTCGCTTCCAATCGTCGATGCGGTTGATGGCTTTCGCCAGCGGCAGTTGCGTGAGGCCTCGTTCGAGGTCGTCGACCGTCGCGGCGACTTCGGCGGCTTCGGTTTCGTTCGGGATCGTGTCCATTGGAGGGGAGGAGAGAGGGGAAAAGAGGTAGAACGCGGCTGCGTCCAGGAGAGGGGACTGTCGATGCCTTGCGGCGCGCCGACCTACGCGTTCTTGCCAGAGGGGGAGGGGACTACATCGGCCGGTAGGCCGTCGCCAGAGGAGGGCGGGAATCGGGGCGATTCGCGCTCGGGCTGGCGGATGCCGCCGAAGAACTCATCGCGGGCAGCCTCGGCCACCTTCGCCGTTACGTACCCGTCTGATGCGGCGCCGATGACGCCTCCGACGAGCGGGATGCCGCGGAGCAGCCGCTTCTGGACCTGGCGCTTGGCGACGGCCGTGCCGGCCCACTTGGCGGCACCGACAGCCGTCGTCACGACCAAGTTGAGACCGCGCTCCGCCAGCTTGAGGCCGACGCGGTCCAAGGTTTCCTGCTCGGCGTCGCGACCTGGATCCGCCGGGCTGGACCCGACGAGGCACTTCAAGACGCGGCTCCGGGTGGCCGTGCTGGCGGGATCGTGACCCGCGAGTGCCGCGACCGAGGCGACCATGTGCAGTTGGATGGAGGCCACAGCCGCCATGTTCGTCGGGAGCACGATGGGGAGGGTGAGCCACCCCCCGAGCCCGCTGACGAACCCCGCCGAGGCTGATAATGCCAGGTGGCGCCGGACGACGCGGTCGGCCTGCTCGCCCAGGGTGCCGCCGTCGAGTCTGGCCTCTGAGGCTCGCTCCTGCGGTGTTCCGAGCCCGGGTACGCCGTCGAGAACGGTCGGGTACAGGCGGTCGAGAATGAACCGACGGACAGTATGGGTCTCAGACATGAGGCGGTCGAGGTACGGTGACCTGACTACGCGGAACGCCTCGTCGGTGTTCGTCACGTCCGGCTCGGGGATCCCCTCGAACCTCGACGCGTCAGTGCGGCCCGCTGGCGCCGGCGCCAGCGGGATTGGCTTCCCTGAATCACACGCCCCACCCTCCGTGATCGACGCGTTCCTAGGTCTCTCCCCGCGTATCGGACGCGAGGTCTTTGTGGCAGAATCGGCTGCCGTCATCGGAGACGTGACCCTTGGCGATGGTGCCAGCATCTGGTACGGTGCGTCGCTGCGTGGAGACGTGCACTGGATCGAGGTCGGCGCGGGCTCGAACGTGCAGGACAACGCTACCGTCCACGTGACGCGAGGCGTACACCCCTGTCGCATCGGCACAGGCGTCACCATCGGCCACAACGCGGTCGTCCACGGGTGCACCATCGAGGACGACGTGCTGATCGGCATGGGCGCCGTGGTTCTCGACGGCGCCGTGATCGGGCACGGGTCGCTGGTCGGCGCGGGGGCTCTGGTGACGGGAGGCACCGTCATTCCACCGGGCTCTCTCGTCTTGGGAAGCCCGGCGCGCGTCGTGCGCCAGCTGGACGAGGCTGAGATCGACGCTACCCGGGCGAACGCAACCCACTACGTCCGTATGGCCCGCATGTGTATGGGAATCGGGCCCGCTGGCGATGATGGGAATCCGTTCTACGTCGACGAGCGGCCGGATCGAAACGTGTGACCGCCAGCGGGGGACTGCCGAGAGCACGTCGCCGGACCGTTTGGGCTGACTTGGTGTCCGCCTGAGGATCCGTTGGGACTGTTCGTACCGAACCACGGGCCGCGAGGGTACGGCGGCTCGATCTTTGACGTTCACAGAGTCATCATTATTTTTCTCCCCCATGTCTCCAGCAAAACTCGGCCTGATGGCGGCTTTTGGCTTGGCATGCATCGCCTCGTCGGTGCTTCTCGTTCGTTCCGCTCCGGAGCCCACCTCGATCCTCGACGCCGTCTATCGCTAGACCCCGCGCGCAGACGAGGGACCGTCGGATTCGCCGTCGCGGCCTACATTCCGAGGCCGTAACCTCCTCGCGCGTATCGCGTACAGGAGAGTCACCGATCAGATTGCCTGATGACGACGCTTTATTGGATCTGTCTCGGGGGTGGCTTCGCACTGACGCTCTTGCTGCTGGTCGTCGGCGAGGTCCTCGAAGCCGCGTTCGACGCCATCGACGGCGCGTTGGAGTCGCTCAGCTTGGACGTGTTTGACCCCCTGTCCCTGGTGGCCGGCATCACGGTGTTCGGCGGGGCGGGACTCGTCCTACACGAGACAGCAACGCTCGGAGACACGGCAGAGGCAGGCGTCGCCGGGCTCATCGGCCTGGCCAGTGCCATCTTGCTCCACATCGTCTACGTGAAGCCGATGAAGCGGAGCGAGAACTCGACCGCCTTCTCGGTGCGCGAGTACGTCGGCAAGACAGGCGAGCTGGCGACGGGCGTTCCGGACGCTGGATTCGGAGAGGTCGTCGTCCGGATGGGCGCTTCGACCACATTCCAAACGGCTGCGTCGTTCTCCGGAGATCCGATCCCCACCGGTACCAACGTCGTCGTCGTCGAGGTGGATACCGATGGCATCCTGCTCGTGGCGCCCCTCGACACGGACGACCTTGCGCCAGCGGACCGTCCTGCCATGCCCGCCAGACTCCAGACACGCGCGTAACTCACCCTCAGACCCATGATCGAACTGCTCGGAATCACTGGAATCGTTTCGGTCGTCGTCATCTCGACGATCGTGTTCATCGTCATGCTGGTCGCCAGCCGGTACAAGACGGTCTCGCCCGACGAGGCCATGATCATCACCGGCGCAGCGCTCGGGGGCAAGAACGTGCTCACCGACGAGTCCGGCCGACGCGTCAAGATCGTACGGGGCGGTGGCGCGTTCATTGTGCCCATCGTGCAGCAGCGCGAGCACCTCAGCCTGCTCTCGCACAAGCTCGACGTGTCGACGCCAGAGGTGTACACCGCGGAGGGCGTACCGGTGATGACCGACGGCGTGGCGGTCATCAAGGTCGGGTCGTCAGTCGAGGATGTCGCCACGGCGGCCGAACAGTTCTTGGGCAAGCCGGATGAGGCCCTCCGGGCGGAGGCGCGGGAGGTTCTGGAGGGCCACCTACGGGCCATCTTGGGCACGCTCACCGTCGAGGAGGTGTACCGCAACCGGGACAAGTTTGCGCAGGAGGTGCAGTCGGTCGCCGCGCGCGACCTCAAGAAGATGGGGCTCCAGATCGTGAGCTTTACCATCAAGGATGTCCGCGACAAGAACGGCTACCTCGACGCGCTGGGGCGGCCGCGCATCGCCATCGTCAAGCGCGACGCCGATATCGCGGAGGCCGAGGCGATCCGCGATGCTCGCGTCAAGAAAGCCGACGCCGATGAGGAGGGACAGAAGGCCGAGCTGATTCGCGACACCAACGTCGCCGAGGCGACCAAGGAGAAAGAGCTCAAAGTGGCTGCCTTCAAGCAGGAGCAGGACACCGCCAAGGCTGCCGCTGATCTCGCCTACGCTGTCCAGGAGGCCGCCTCGCAGAAGGCGGTCGTCGAGGAGCAAATGCAGGTCGAGTTGGTGCGTAAGCAGCGCGAAGTGGACCTCGAGAAGCTCGAGATCGACCGCCGAGAGAAGCAGTACGACTCCGAGGTCAAGAAGAAGGCTGACGCCGACCGCTACGCCATCGAGCAGGCTGCTGAGGCCGACAAGCTGCGCCAGATGCGCCGCGCCGAGGCCAAGCAGTTCGAGATCGAAGCCGAAGCCAAGGCTCGCGCCGAGGCCGTCCGCCTCGACGGTGAGGCCTCCGCTGCCGCCGAGCGCGCGCAGGGCACCGCCCAGGCCGAGGTCGTGCGCCTCAAGGGCCTGGCCGAGGCCGAGGCCAAGGAGAAGCTCGCGGAGGCGTTCGAGAAGTTCGGCGAGGCAGCCGTCCTGGACCTGCTGGCGAAGATGATGCCCGAACTGGCGCGCGAGGTCTCGAAGCCGCTGGCGTCGATCGACAAGCTCACCGTGGTCGACACCGGCTCGGGACAGGGCGCAGGCCGCGTCACGAACACCGTCGCCAACCTCATGGCGACGACGCCCGAGTTGGTGAAGTCCATTGCGGGCGTCGACCTCGCTGCGATGGCGCAGCGTCTCACGGCAGAACCTGTGGCGCCTTCAGCCTCCGGTGACGGGGCACCGCCGGCGCTCGCGCCGCCCGCCAGCGGGGACGCCGACGAGTAGAACCTCTTCAAATGCATGGGGGCGCCTCCGCAACAGCGAGGCGCCCCCAAGTCACGGGCAGTGCGGCAGTAGCGAGCTAGAAGCCGCCCTCGTACACGTCGAGGGTCTCGCTCGGCGCAGCTGGCGTGGGGGTGGCAGCGCCGTCGCCGAGAGGACGGACGTGGGTCGCCCATACGTCGTCGATCGCCTCCAGAAGCCGGTCCAGGTCGTCGCGCGTGTGGACCGCGGTCAGCGTGACCCGGAACCGTTGATCCGACAGAGACACTGCTGGCGCCTCGATGTGGTTCAGGAAGAGGCCGCGCCGGTGGAAGTCGTGTGCGGCGGCCCGGACGTTCGTTCCGAGCGGTACCGGGAGCGAGAAGATGGCCGTGACCCCAGAGGCCTCGAATCCGAGCCTGTGGAGGCCTTCCGCGAAGTACCCGCAGTTGTCCACCAGAGACTGATGGATCTCCGGCTCTTGCTCGAGCAGGTCCAGTCCGGCAAGAACGGCAGCGCAGATTCCCGGGGAGGGGGCAGCGCTGAAGACGTACGGGCGCGAGAAGTAGCGCAGGTACTCTACGATATCGCGGTTCGCCGCGACGAAGCCACCAGAGACGGCGAATGACTTGGAGAACGTGCCGACGATCGCATGGGCACGATCTGAGACGTCGAACATGGCCACGGTGCCGCTCCCCTTCGGACCCGTGACGCCCGTCCCGTGCGCGTCGTCGACAAGAAGCACGGCGTCATGACGCTCACACACATCGGCCACCCTGTCGAGACGCCCGACGTCCCCAGACATGGAGTAGACGCCTTCGACGCCGACGAACACGTCCTGATGCTCGCCGCGAACTTCGGAGAGCACGGCGTCGAGCGACCGCATGTCATTGTGTGCGAACGGACGCCCAGTGAGCCGGCCCAGCTTGAGGCCGTCGAGAAACGAGGCATGGCTCTCATCGTCGTAGAGAGCAAGGTCCTTGGGGCCCGGGAGTGAACTGACGAGCCCGAGGTTGGCCTTGTACCCGCTTCCGTAGACGAGTGCGGACTCTTTGTGCTCGAACGCCGCGAGCCGTTCTTCCAGCTCGCGATGGAGCGGACCGTGACCGTTGAGGATCGGAGGGCCACCGACGCCGATGCCGTGTTCGCGAACCGCTTCACGGGTTCGCTCGATGACGAGAGGGTGCGTTGATAGTCCGAGGTAATTGTTTGACCCGAACATCAGCATGGAGCGGGTCTCGCCGGAGTGGTCCCGCACCAGCACCTCCCGGCCCATCGGGCTGAGGACCTGGCGGAAGTGAAGACCATCGACCTGGTCGCGCCTTTCCTGGTTGATGCGACCAGAGAACGTAGCCGTCCGCTCCGGCATGTCGAGTTGGGTCCGGATGCGGACCAGGTCCCTGTAGGATAAAACCTTAGGGGCTTCGCGTGATGGGTTTGTCATGATAGTGGGACATATGGCGGCCGTATCAACCTACCATTCGGTAGGAGGTTCTGGGAAAACGGCATCTGGCACTTTTTAATCAAGCATGCAAATTAGACGCGTCTAATTGACCGCACTGGGCGTCTGTTCTATCGTGAGACATGCCTGGTCGTCCCCCGAGCCCGCTGGCGCCTCCGAGAGCCGATGAGTCCGGGAGGATCCGTGTCGCGCACGCGGTGAATCCGTTGCACAGACGGCCGAGGTCGCGCGCGTGCGTCTCGCCGCCGTGGCCTATGTCGTCTCACCACTCTCCTTGGCACTACCTCAGGGCCAGCCTACACGGCTGTACTGAGTGCCTATCGGCGGTCTGCCCGCGCCAGCAGTGCGATCGCCACGAGCCCAAAGACGATGTGCGGTAGCCATGCTGCGACCGCTGGCGGGATGGTCTGCACGTACCCGAGTGGCTCGATCGTCTTCTGAAGGGACAGGTACAAAAACGCGACGCCCAACCCGAGCGCCAGCTGGACGGCCTGCCCTCCGCGTCTCCGCCGAGATGCCAGCGGGACAGCGATCAACACCAGGATCAGGTTGGCGAAGGGGTAGGCCCACTTGGCGTGATACGCTACGAGGGGCCGGCCTCGCTCGGTGACCCCAGCGCGTTCGAGAGACTCGACGTAAGCCGACGCGTCGGATACGGTCATGCGCTCCACATCGCGCTCGGACTGAGCGAGGTCGCGGGGGCGGAGTGAGAGGGTCGTGTCCAACTCGGGGTAGCGTTCGAACTCTTCGCGCCCGTCCGCAGCGAACCTGCGCACGACGACGTCACGGGCTCGCCAGACCCCCAAGGAGTCGATCCACGTGAGCTGTGCAGCGTCCAGACGACGCTCGATGCCGCCGAGTGAATCGTCGAAGGCCACCAGGCTGATGCCGAATGCCTGGTTCTGCGAGCGGTCGAAGAAACGCGCGGCAACGATCTCACCTGGTGCCGTTTGCCGTACGACCTCTGCACCCGACCCACCCTCTGGCGCGTCGCGATAGTACTGGTTCTGGAAGTCGTGGACGACGACGTTCGCCTTGGGAACCAGCCAGCCGTTGAACCCGACCATCGCAGCCGTGAACACCGCGCCCACGATCACGAACGGCCGCATCGTTCGCCAGGTCGAGACGCCTGCCATCCGCACGGCTGTCAGCTGCATCGACTGCGCGAGCCGGGCGGTGACGTAAACGGCGCCGAGAAAGAGCGCCAGCGGGCTCGTCTGCCGGACGATGTCGGCCAGGTAGAACAGGTAGTAGCTCCCGAGGATTTGCCCCGTGGTTGCTCCTCGGTCCAGGAAGTCGTCGACGCGCTCGGAGAAGTCGAGCGTGACGTACGTGAACGCCAGCAGGACGATGAGCAGCGCCGAGGCGGCCGCGAAGCGTCGTAAGACGTGCCAGTCGAACCGGGTCAAATGAAGATCGGGCGATCAGGAGATGTCAGAAGTTCGGACGCGGACGCACTCATGCGTCGCCTGCCGTGACATCGGAGGAACGCGCGTCGCTAGCTTCACATGCCTCCGACGAGCGCCCAACGAGTTCGTCGCGCTCGCGTCTTCCGATTCGACCTCACCCGATCTGACCTCCCGCAATGAAAGTCCACGAGTACCAGGCCAAGGAGATCCTCGGCGCACACGGCGTTGCCGTCCAGCGCGGCGTCGTCGCCGACACCGTCGATGAGGCGGTGCAAGCCGCGGAGACGATGGCTGCCGACGGTGTCACGCAGTTCGTCGTGAAGGCCCAGATCCACGCCGGAGGTCGCGGAAAGGGCGGCGGCGTCAAGTTCTGCCCGACGATCGACGGCGTCCGCCCGGCCGCTGAGGCCATCCTGGGGATGCAACTCGTCACCCCTCAGACGGGCCCCGAGGGGCAGCTCGTCCAGAAGGTGCTCGTGACCGCCGCCGAGGACATCGCCCATGAGTATTACGTCGGCGTGACGCTGGACCGTGCCAAGGGCCAAGACGTCATCATGGCGTCGACGGAGGGCGGCGTGGAGATCGAAGAGGTCGCCGAGGCCACACCCGAGAAGATCGTCAAGGTCTGGGTGGACCCGTCGGTCGGCCTGCGAGGCTACCAGGCCAACGAGGTCGCCAGCCGCCTCGGGTTCGAGGGGCAGGCGCTCAAGGAGGCCCGCAAGTTCGTCGCAGCCCTTTACACCGCCTACCGCCAGTCGGACGCGACGACCGCCGAGATCAACCCGCTCGTCAAGACCGACGACGGCCGCGTGGTCGCGCTCGACGCGAAGATCGAGCTCGACGGAAACGCCCTGTTCCGTCACCCCGACCTCGCGGACATGCGCGATGAGGCCGAGGAGGAGCCGCTGGAGGTCGAGGCCAGCAAGCACAATCTGAACTACATCAAGCTCGACGGCAACGTGGGCTGCATGGTGAACGGCGCCGGCCTGGCGATGGGCACGATGGACCTCATCAAGCTGGCGGGTGGGGAGCCGGCGAACTTCCTCGACGTGGGTGGCACGGCGAGCCCCCAAACGGTCGAGGCCGGCTTCCGCATCATTCTGTCGGATCCCAACGTGAAGGCTATCCTGGTCAACATCTTCGGCGGAATCGTCCGGTGTGACCGCGTGGCAAAGGGCGTCGTCGAGGCAGCCTCCAACATCGACCTCACGGTGCCGCTGATCGTCCGGCTGCAGGGCACGAACGCGGAGGAGGGGATGCAAATCCTCCAGGACAGCGGTCTGCCCATCGAGAGCGCGATCCGGCTCCAGGAGGCTGCCGACAAGGTCACGGCCGCCCTCGGCGCCTAGCCGCCCCGAGATCCCTCCGACACAGAGGCGTCCCTCGGGGCGCCTCTTCTCGTATCCGCTCATGGACACGGATCGCCAGCCGGCCGGCATCGAGATCACAGACGCGGTCAAGCGCTACGACGATGTGACGGCCGTGGCGGGGGTGTCGCTCGATGTGCCCGCCGGATCGTTCGTCTCGTTGCTCGGCCCGTCCGGGTGTGGCAAGACGACGCTGCTCCGCCTCGTGGGCGGGTTCGAGACCCCCGACTCCGGAACCATCTGCATCGGCGGCATCGACGTGACGCGGCTGCCGCCGCAGCGCCGGCCGACGGCGATGGTGTTCCAGAGCTACGCGCTCTTCCCCACGATGACGGTCGGCGACAACGTGGAGTACGGGCTTCGCGTCCGGGGCGTCAGCCGTGACGAGCGCTGCCAGCGGGCCGCCCGCGCCCTCGATCGCGTGGACCTGGCGGGCCTGGAGAGCCGACCCGTGTCGGCACTCTCGGGCGGTCAGCAGCAGCGCGTCGCGCTGGCGCGGGCCATCGCCGTGGAGCCGGACGTGCTCCTCTTCGACGAGCCCCTCTCGAACCTCGACCTCGCGCTTCGCGAAGCCACGCGCGCCGAGTTGAAGGCGCTTCAGAAAGACCTCGGCATCACGTCGCTCTACGTCACCCACGACCAGCAGGAGGCCCTCGCGCTCTCCGACCGCATCGCGCTCATGCGAGCAGGCCACCTGGTGGCCACCGGGACGCCGGAGTCGCTGTATGCGGAGCCGCCCACGGCATACGCCGCGTCGTTCCTCGGCGGTGCGAACGTCGTCCGCGATGTCCCGCTGGCGCAGAGGATCACCGGAGAGTCCGCGCCAGCGGGATGCGTCCTGGCACTGAGGCCCGAGGCAGTGGAGCCGGTGCCGATACAGGCCGAGGGGGCGGTCCCTGCGCGGCTCGCCAGCAGGCAGTTCCTCGGGCTGACGGCAGAGTGGGTGGTGGAGGTCGAGGGCCAGCGGCTGCGGGTGTGGACAGAGCCCGACCGGCCCGTCCCCGAGTCGCTCGCCATCCGCGCCACCCGCTGGCGCTGGGTCACCGACGACCAGGGCCATGGCGAGTAGACCCGCCTAGCCTCGGGAGTCTCCGTTTGGTATCCGTTGGCATCGGCCCCATCTTCGCTTCCCGCTTCCCGCTTCCCGCTTCCCGCTTCCCGCTTCCCGCTTCATGACCGATCCCGACGCTCTCATCCTGCGCGACACGCTGGACGAGCTTACGCCAGCCCGTATCGCGACGCTGTATCGCCGTGCGCCTCTCCTGCGCAAGACCGACAATCCGGAGCGTCTGTGGGCTTCGTTCGAGGCGTCCTCCATGGTGCTGACGCTTTGGGAACGCGAGCGCCTGGTCGGCCTCGCCCGTGTACTCACCGATGGCATCCAGACGGCGTACCTCTGCGACCTCGCGGTCGAGCCCGACGTGCAGGGCGCAGGAGTCGGCAAGCGGCTGATCGATGAGATTCTGGAGCGGTGCAGCGGGGCTGAGCTGGTGCTCCGGGACTCCAACCTCTCCACGGGTTTCTACGAGCGGTTGGGATTCACGCCGGTCGACAACGCGTGGGTGCACCCGGCATGAGCGCCGACCTCGACGCCGACCTCGGCGACGACCTCGGCGACGACTTCGCCGTCCTCCGACAGACCCGCCGCTCACTGGTCGCGGTCGTGGATGCGCTCACGCCAGCGGAGCGGGTGACCGTCCCGGACGGCTTCAACAACCACATCCTGTGGAACGCAGGCCACCTGGCGGTGACGGAGCAGCTGCTGGTCTACGGCCTCTCCGACCTGCCAATCGGGGTCCCCGACGAGATGGTCGCCGGCTTCCGGAAGGGAACGAGTCCGCGCGACTGGGAGCGCGCGTGGGCGTGGGACGAGATCCGGCAGGCGCTCCTCGCACGGCCTGATCAGACGGAGGCCGACTGGCACGCCGGTCGCTTCACCTCATTCCGAGAGTATCGCACGACCCCTGGTGTCGTCCTGCGATCGGTCGAGGACGCCCTTCGGTTCAACCTCTACCACGAGGGAATCCATCTCGGGAGCATCCTGGCCCTGCGCCGCCTGGTCAGTTGATGCGGACCCCGAGGCCTCCGGTGAGTTCTGCGAACGTCCCTACGAACACGTCAGGCCCCTCGCCGAGGGTACCACGGAGGCGGCCCGTCACGCGTAGGATGACGGAGTCCGTGACCCCAGCGTCGACGCCAGCGGAGAGGGTGAGAGCGGCCTCGGCTGTCGGGTCGAAGTTGACGAATCCGCGCGTGGGTGTTCCGTCGTCGGAGATCGGAAAGAAAGCGCCCAGGCCTGCGCCTAGGTACGGCCGAATCGCGTCGCGAATCGTGGTCCCCACCTGAAGCTCGGCGCTGGGCAGGAGGTACGTCACCTCTCGGAACTGCTCACTCACAGGCGAGAGGGCCAGTCCGCCCTCGACGGCGACGTTGCGGTTGATGAAGTGAACGACGCGCGCATCCGCGACGAACGCGGTTCCGGTGCCTGAAAGATCAAACTGTGCGCCGCCAGCGGAGATCGACCCGAAGGTCTGGGCAGAAAGGGGAGCGGCGAGCAGGGCTCCCAGGATGAGGGTGCGCATGGCAGGGCGAGGGTGAGCCTCCGGTCGAGCCGGTGAGGCGTTGGCAAGGGTAACGCCGTCGCCCGCTGGCGGCTGGATCGAGAGGCTGGGAGGTCCGTCGGACACTCCGCGCCCCTGGTCGGAACCGTCCTCAGACGTCCGTGTGGTTCGGACCAGGAGGGGGGGCGCAAAAGAGAAGAGGGGGCGACGCAGTGGGCGGCGAGGAGACGACCCGGTAGGCGGCACGATCCACTCGTCGTCTTCTCCTCCAGCTCCTCTTCTCCGTCGTCGCGCTTCTCTCGTGGCTCGGAAACGCAGAAGATGGCTGGGTCCCGTGCTACAGCACCGCTGGCGCCAGCAGGCGAATCGTCCCGGCGTCGGCGTCCAGCGCGGCCTCGACGCCGATGGGGACCGTCACCTTGCGGCCGGTGTGGCCGATGGCGTTCAGCCCGACGATCGCTGGGATGCCGAGCGGCTCGATGTGCTGGCGGATGACCTCTTCGAGGGTGAACCCCTCGACGTCTCCTGAGTCCGGGTCACAGCGCGCGCACGCGCCCAGCACGAAGCCTGTGATTCCGTCGAGCGCCCCCGCTTGCGCCAGTTGGGTGAGCATCCGATCGATGCGGTAGATGCCCTCGCCGATGTCCTCGACGAACAGAATGTGCCCTTCGAACGAGGGAAGGTAGGGCGTGCCGACCAGCGACGTGAGCACCGTCAGGTTGCCGCCGGCGAGCGGGCCGCGCGCGGTGCCTGGCCGGATGGCCGTCGTGCGGGCGCCGCCCGGGGGCTCTCCGATGTCGCGGGCGACGAACCCTCTGGCGTTGGCGCCTGGGTTCGCCAAGACCGCCTCCTCGCCGTCGATTACGACCGACCGGAAGTTCGACGCCGTGAACGGGTCGAACCGGGAGACGGCGTTGGGCCCGTGAAAGCCGACCATGCCGGCGCGCGCATACACCGCCAGCAGGAGGGAGGTGACGTCGCTGAACCCGCACAGCACCTTGGGGTGCTCGCGGATCGCGTCGAAGTCGAGGAATGGGAGCATGCGCGCGCAGCCCCAGCCGCCGCGGATCGTGACGATGCCCGCGATGCGGTCGTCGCGGACAAACCGCATGACGTCGGCCGCGCGCTCCTCGTCGGTCCCGGCGAAGTAGCCGACTTGCGCCAGTGCATTGGGGCCTACGGCTACCTGGAACCCGAGCCGCGCGAAGGTCGAGCCCACCCGGTCCAGGTCGGACGCGTCGAGCGTGACGCCAGCGGGGCTGACGAGGCCGATCGTGTCGCCCGGCCGCAGGCGCGGCGGCCGGATCGTGTCCCGCTGGCGGCCGGTGCCAGCGAGCGCGACGGCCGGTGCTGCGCCAAGGGCAGTAGCGCTGAGGGCCGCTGAACGGAGCAGGTCGCGACGATGCATGATTCCCAGCAGAGAGGAGCAACCAACGGCGGATAGAGACTCAGTCGTTCGCTCGAAGAGGAAACGATCGGCGGTCCCCAGTCCTCCGTCCTCGGTCCGGCGCGGACCGCCGCCTAGAGGTTCTCGATCAGCGCGTCGCCGAACTCGGAGCACTTCAGGAGGGTGGCGCCCTCCATCTGGCGCTCGAAGTCGTAGGTGACCCGCTTCTGCTGGATCGTCGTCTCCATCGCGCCGATGATGGCGTCGGCGGCCTCGGTCCAGCCCATGTAGCGGAGCATCATCTCGCCCGAGAGGATCACCGACGACGGGTTGACCTTGTCCTGCCCTGCGTACTTCGGCGCGGTCCCGTGCGTGGCTTCGAACAGCGCTACACCGGACGTGTAGTTGATGTTGGCACCCGGTGCGATGCCGATACCGCCGACCTCGGCCGCGAGTGCGTCGCTCACGTAGTCGCCGTTGAGGTTCAGCGTGGCGATCACGCCGTACTCGGCGGGCCGCGTCAGGATCTGCTGGAGGAAGGCGTCGGCGATGACGTCCTTGACCGTGATCGTCACGCCGTCCTTGGTGAACTGCCGCCACGGGCCGCCGTCGAGCATCTCGGCGCCGTACTCGCGGTCCGCCAGCTCGTAGCCCCAGTCGCGGAAGGCGCCCTCGGTGAACTTCATGATGTTCCCCTTGTGGACGAGCGTCACGGAGTCGCGGCCCTCGGCGATGGCGTAGTCCATGGCCGCCTTGACGAGTCGCTCGGTGCCCTCCTTCGAGACGGGCTTGATGCCGAACCCGGCGGTGTCCGGGAAGCGGACGTTCCGGAACCGCTCGGGGAAGTGCTCCTTCATCAGCGCCTTGAAGCGCTCGGCGTCGTCGGTGCCGTTCTCGAACTCGATGCCCGCGTAGATGTCCTCCGTGTTCTCGCGGAAGATGACCATGTCCACCTTTTCCGGGTGCGTCACCGGGGAGGGGACGCCGGTGAAGTAGCGCACGGGGCGCACGCAGGCGTACAGATCCAGCTTCTGGCGTAGCGCTACGTTGAGCGACCGGATGCCACCGCCGACGGGTGTCGTCAGCGGTCCCTTGATGGCCACCAGGTGCTCATCGATGGCGGTCAGCGTGTCCTGCGGAAGCCACTCGCCGAACTGGTTGTGTGCCTTCTCTCCAGCGAAGACCTCGAACCACTCGATCTGGCGGTCGATGCCGTAGGCAGTCTCGACCGCAGCATCGAGCACGCGCGAGGCCGAGGCCCAGATGTCGGGTCCGATTCCGTCACCCTCGATAAACGGAATGATCGGCCGGTCGGGGACGTGGAGCCCCTCGTCGGTCATGCGAATGGAGTCGCCGGAGGTCGGCGTGGAGAGGTGCTGGTAGTCGGCCATCGGAGGGGATCAGGTGTTCGATGAGGAGGGCCGTGAAGCTACGCGGGCGGGGCAGATCCGTGGCCGTCGGCCCGTAGCTTCGCGCGGCCTCACCGCTTCCCATGCCTCGCCTTCACGTCGGCTTGCTCTTCGGCGGCCAGTCTGCCGAACACGACATCTCGATCCGCTCCGCCCGGAACGTCCTCGCCGCTCTCGGAGACCGCTACCGCGTCACGCCGATCTACATCACGCGCG
>JBCDLV010000046.1:0-15480 GCA_038744895.1 Bacteroidota bacterium
AACCGGTCGTTCAATTGCCCGAGCGCGCCGTTTGCGGGTGTCGAGGGCCAGGTGGTTCACCGGGTCACCTTTGCGCCCAACGGTCGATACGTTGCGGATCGGCCGGTCACGCGCAACGCGGCACTCAACCAGTCGGTGAGGAGTGTGATCTCTCGGTGCCGCGCAGATCCGCTCCCTCCGCAGGCTGCCCAGGTCAACCAGACGACCCAGGCGACTTTCCGCTTCGTAGCCAACTGAGCCTGGATGCTGCAGAAGTCCACATCGCGTGGGATTCTTCGGCCAAGGCGTCCCACAGCGCTTTCCCGACGAATGAGATCGGGCGGTTGTCGCTGAACGCAGCTGCAACGGCGTAGAACGTCACGAGAGAAACGGGGGCACCATCTGTGACCAACCAGAGCGTGCGCCAGCGGGAGGGGAGGTACTTCGCTTTGAATCGCTCTAAGCCCTCGACGTTGTAAAACCGGGAGGCGTGCGCTCGCACCCACGCCAGCAGGGCGCGAACGGACCGTGAGGGGGCCTCTGTCGAGGCGGGCGCGTAGACCGAAAGCGGCACCATGCCCAACGAGAATGGAGTGTCCTCGTCCAACGATTTGACGGCCATGTCGAGTAGAAGCGAAGCAGTCCCGTTTGGCGCGTCGCGGTGCTGGATGATCCATTCGACGAAGGCTTCGTCGCCGGGAATGAGAACGAGGTATCCGACAGTCCGGCCTTGGACGGAGGCGATCCAGAACCGCCGGCCCGCTGGCGCATCCAGAACGAAGGGGTCTGCGAGGAACGAGAGCGGTGGGAGGCCGCGACGAGAGAGCCAGTCCGCGAGGACGTGTCGCACGTCATCGGAGCGAGCCGCCTCTGCTGGCGTCCACTCCTCGACGGTGACGCCTTTGGCCCTGGCCCGGGCGATCTGTGCGCGAACTGATCGCTTCCCGAGACTGGCTGCAGCCCACTGGGATGGGTCCCATACCGGTTCCGCGCCGATGACCACACGCGGCCGAGCACTGCCAACCGTGGACGGGTTCTGGATGCCGAACCAGATCGTGCGCGCTCCGATGTCGCTTGAGATCGCCTCGAATCCAGCGATCGTTTTCGACGACAGCGGTCGTGACTCGTCTGTGGTCCCGGCGGCGACCCGTGCACGTCCGAACGCCCAGACATCGACGTAGCGAACAGACTCGCCAGCGGGTGACGTCCAGGTCCTCAACCTACGTCGCACTGATCACGGCCGGACGGCCAGCCCGAAGCGGACGAACACACGCGTTGCGCGGTCGTCCCACATCTGGATGTTGCCGTAGCCCCGTAGTGCGACGCCCCGGATGGGTTCGATCTCGACGTCGGTTTCGATGCCCGGCCCTCGAAAGACATCGCCCGCCAGGAAGACCTTGCGGTCGTCAGCGGGGCGGCTTCCGTTTCGGATGTCGCCGCCGATGTTGATTGTCGCTCCCGTCTCGGGGTCGACCGGGTTGCGACCTTTGCGAACGTAGCGCCCGGCGATCCTGCCTCGCGCCCGAAACGGTAGCCACAGATTGACGCCCGCCAGCCACTGATCTGCGTTGGGCCCAAGCGGGTGCCCGATTCCAAATCCGTTCTGAGTGACCGAGTTGAAGAAGATCCCGTTCTCCTGGAATCGGTGGGTGTACGTGTACGGCTCGATCCGGGTGTACTC
Source organism: Bacteroidota bacterium (assembly GCA_038744895.1). Taxonomy (GTDB): domain Bacteria; phylum Bacteroidota; class Rhodothermia; order Rhodothermales; family Rubricoccaceae; genus Rubrivirga. The sequence continues at coordinate 1,661 of JBCDLV010000046.1, forward strand.
CGCAAACCCGGTGACGCCCGTTCTCGGGACGGTGATCTGGGCGCCGGCCTGGATCGCCCATTTGTTGCCATAGCTCGCATCCCCGAGGGTCGCGGTCGCCAAGTCATCGACGAGCCAGGTCCCGTAGAGCTCGACGCCCCGAATGGGTCGGACAGACGTCTCCAGCGTAAAGAAGGCGTTGTCGCGGTCCCAGAGCGCATGCTCGGCAGCCTCGACGGGGAAGAGGGGATTCAGGTAGGCGAGCTCGGGACCGCGACGCCCGTAGATGACGGCCTCTGTGAACGCTGCGCTGATCCATCCCGCAGGCTGCACGTCGAGCCTGTGCATCGCCATGAAGCGCTCGGGGCTGTCGAAGAACGCCTCGTTGCCGTTCTCGTCCAGAACCGTGCGCGACCGGCTGCTCAGGGCGGCATGGATGGCCTGCACACGTACGCTCCGTGTCCGCAGGCCGAGTCGCACGAACGGCAGGTAGTCGGCATTGTCGCTGACAGCGAGTGGGTCGTCTGCACTGGTGCCAACGGTGAGGCGGGCGTTGGCGATCTCCGCCCAGAACGGCCCTGCGATCCCCCGTACGACTGCTGTGGATTGGTCGAAGGGTCCTTGGACGTTCGACGAATCGCGGGACACGAAGTACAACGGTGCGAGGAGCGGGTCCGCCAGCAGGACGCGGGTGTCCCCCGTGAACTGCGCTCCGTTGATGGTGCTCGTGTAGAGTCCGATTCGGTCGCGCCAGCTGGCCTCGAACGTCAGCCGCGCACTCCGCGAGACCCCGCTGGCGGTTGGCTCTTGCTCGGAGGAGCGCACCTCGAGCGCACCCTCGCCCCACACGACAGCGCGCCAGTCGTCGTCGCGGGAATAGAGCCAGGTTCGCTCGGCGTCGCGCGATGCCCACGCTGCGGTTCCATCCCCGACGTAGCTGTGTACGCGGTCGAGCGGTTCGAAGAACTCCCGCCGGAACTCGCTCAGCCAGTAGCGCCCGCTGGCGCCGAGCCGGTCCGCTCGCACCGACAGGCTGTCGAGATGCCGACGAATGGCGAGCCGGTCCTGAGGCCGCGTGCCCGAGTCGAACTCCGGGAGCACGCCCGCCACGCGCTGATCCGATAGCCAGTCGTAGACGCGATGCTCGGCGGGGACGATTTCTGGCTGAGCGCCAGCGGAGGCTGCGACCCAAAGTGTGATGAGGACAAGACCCGTGCGGCGCATGCCACAAGCTAGAGGTCCGCGCGACCCGTCTTGCGTCGCTTTCGTGGGGAGCCTAGTTTCTCCCCGGCCACACACCCCACCTTTCGTAAGAGACTTCGGTACGCGCCCTTCTGCCTGACCCGCTTGTCTCGTCGCGTCGAGATACTCGTTCTCCTCCTCGGGGATGCCCTCGCGAGCGCAATCGCTCTCGCTGTCGTTGCGTCTGGACCCACAGGTTGGAACTGGATTCCGACTCTCATGGGGTCGAGCCTTCTCGGAGGCATGGCGGTCGTCGTGGGATGGTCCACGCTGTTCGCTTTTTCCGGTCTGTACGCGGAGCGCTACGCCCAGGGACGTCTAGACGAGCTCGGCACGCTTCTGAAAGTCATCACCTTCGGAAGCCTGGTCCTCCTGTTCGGGTTGATGCTGGACCGCGTCGCGTCGCCTGACCTCCGGGTCGCCTTCGGGGCGTACGCCCTCGTGCAACTGGCCTCCGTCGGCGTCGTGCGCTTGATCGCACGCACGGCCCAGAAAGCCCTCGTGGTGCGGGGCTACGGCCGGCACCGAGCGGTCGTGGTCGGCTGGTCCGACCGCGTCGAGACGCTCTACCACGACCTCGCCGAGTACCCAGGCGTCAACATCGACATCGTGGGCGCAGTGCGGCTTCGCTCCCCGGCGCTGATCGCGGAGTCCGTCGGAGCGCCAGCGGAGGCGACCGGCGAGACCATCGTGGAGCGGTACCCAGGAGGCGACGCGCTCCCTGCTGGCGCGGTCGAGGTCACGACCGCTGGCGCCCCGGAGGCGGCGGTGGCCGAACTGCCAGGTCTCATCGACCGGCTGGGCGTTCAGGACGTGCTCATCGCTCTGGGGTCTGACGATCACGCGACGCTCGACGAGGTGCTCCGCGTCTGCGACGGAAAGTCGGTCACGCTCAAGCTGGTCCCGGACTTCTATGCCGCTGTCGGCGGCATGGCTCGCACGGAGCACACCTACGGGCTACCGCTGATCGAGGTGCTGCCCGAGCCGATGCCCGTCTGGGAGCGACGCACCAAGCGCATCACGGACGTCGTGGCGAGCGTGCTCATCCTGCTGATCGGTCTTCCGGTCTGGGCGACCATCGGCGCCCTCGTTCGCCTGACGTCCGCGGGCCCCGCGATCTACCGCCAGAAGCGGGTGGGTCGGCTCGGCAAGACGTTCACCATGCTCAAGTTCCGGACGATGATCGACGGTGCCGAGCAACACACCGGGCCCGTCTGGGCTGAGCGCCGCGACGCACGTGTGACGCCCCTTGGCAAGTGGCTCCGGCGGCTGCGCCTGGACGAGATCCCCCAGCTCGTCAACGTTCTGCTGGGTCAAATGAGCCTCGTGGGTCCGCGCCCGGAGAGGCCTTACTTCGTGCGCCAGCTGGCGGATGAGATCCCTCTCTACAGCCGGCGCCACCGAGTGCAACCCGGGCTGACCGGGCTGGCGCAGGTCAAAGGGTCCTATGACACGAGCCTGGACACGGTGCGCCAGAAGCTCAAGTACGACCTGTTTTACATCGAGACGATGAGCCTCGGCCTGGATCTGAAGATCTTGTTCCAGACGATCCGCACGGCGCTGGCCGGGCGGGGACACTAGACGCCAGCGGGATCGGCCTCGGTCTGGTCGTAGAACTGACGGATGCTGCGTGCGACGGCGGGGCCGGTGATGGATGCGATCTCGTCCTCTGTGGCGTGGCGGACAGCCTTTGCGCTGCCCAACTCGGTGAGCAGCTTCTTGGCGGTCTTTGCGCCCACACCCGGGATGTCCAGCAGCTCGCTTCGGAGGTCCTTGATGCGCCGCTGCTTGCGCTGGGCCGTGACCGCGAAGCGGTGGGCTTCGTCGCGGCAGCGCTGAATCAGGCGCAGCGACGACGACGTCCGGGGAATGATCACCGACTGGCTTTCCCCGGGGAAGAACACTTCCTCCAGCCGCTTTGCGAGCCCGACCACGGGAAACTTGCCGTACACGTCGACACGCCGCAGCGACTCGACGGCCGATGAGAGCTGGCCTTTGCCGCCATCGATGATGACGAGGTCTGGCCAAGGCCCGTTCTCTTGCAGCAGGCGCGCGTAGCGCCTTTCGACCACCTCACGCATCGACTGGAAGTCGTCGGGCTTGCCGTGTTCGACCGTACGGATGTTGTACGTGCGATAGTCGCTCTTGCGCGGCTTGCCGTCCTGGAAGACCACGCACGAGGCGACCGTGCCGGTCCCGCCGAGATGCGAGATGTCGAACGTCTCGATACGCCGCGGCGGCTTCGAGAGACGCAGGTCGCGCTGGAGCGAGAGCACGGATCGCGGGATCCGGTCCTCCTCGCGTTTCTCCTGCTGGCGGTGCCACTCGCCGAGGAGCAGCGTCGCGTTGGACTCGACCATGTTCATCAGGTCCACCTTCTCCCCGCGCTGGGGCGTCCGGACCTCCACCTTCTTTCCCTTCTGCTCCCGCAGAAGCTCCTCGAGTGCCGTGGGGTTCGCCAGCGGGCCCGCGAGGTAGACCTCATTCGGAAAGAAGACTGCTTCCGCGTAGTGATCTTCGACGAACCGTTGCAGGAGGTCGGGGTCGTCCACGCCGTCGATGCTTCGGAGGATCTTGTGGCTGCGTCCGATGATCTTGCCCTCTCGGACCTTGAATAGCACGCCGACACCCGCATTGGCATCGCGGTCGACCGCCAGGGCGAAGAGGTCACGATCGACCTCCGGGTCGGTCACGACCTTCTGCCGCTGCGCGTAGGTCTCCAGTGCCTTGATGCGGTCGCGGTACTCGGCGGCCTCCTCGAACTGCTTCTCCGTGGCGAGCCGCATCATCTCCTCCTTCAGAAGGTCGATTAGCTCCCGCGTTTTGCCATTGAGCAACCGCTTGATTTGCTCGATCGTCGCGTTGTACTGCTCTTCAGACTCGTAGCCGACGCACGGCGCGGCGCACTTCTGGATGTGGTAGTCCAGGCACGGCTGGTACTTCTGCGCCTCGATGGCGGCTTCGTTGAGGTGGAGCGAGCAGGATCGAAGCTTGAAAAGATCCTTGATCGTCTTCAGCATCAACTTCATGGCCTTCGCGTCCGTGTATGGGCCGAAGTACAGCGAGCCGTCGCGGCGCACCTTCCGCGTGGGGAAGACACGCGGGAAGCGCTCCTTCTTGATGCAGATGTAGGGGTAGCTCTTGTCGTCCTTGAGCAGGACGTTGTAGCGGGGCTTGAACCGCTTGATGAGGTTGTTCTCCAGGAGAAGAGACTCAGCCTCCGTGTCGGTGAGGATGACCTCGACATCCTCGATGCGCTTCACGAGTGCCTGAATCCGTGCCTCCCGTGGACGGGAATCCTGGAAGTAGCTCCGGACCCGCTGGCGCAAGTTCTTGGCCTTGCCGACGTACAAGACGGTCCCGTCGGCCGCCTTGTGCTGGTAGACGCCTGGTCCCGTGGGGAGGTGCTTGAGCTTGTCCGCGAGCGCGTCGGTCATGGAAAGGGGGCCGAGAGTCGTTCTACGCCAGCCGCGCAATCTCGTGCCCACGGGTGACGACCCCGTGTCAGACAAAGGCCCCGGCGACGCGACGGCCCACCCAAGGTCCCGCTGGCGACACGTCTAGCCGCCTATTGAGCTGCGCTCGACGGCACGCGTAAACCATGAATCCTGCTCCGTCATGGCGCTGACGACGACGGCGAGCAGTTCGCCGCGAGGGAGCTGAAGGCCGACGGCGAGACAGGCGTGCGCCTGGAGCATGGGGTTTCACTTCTCGCGCTCGATGCTGCTGACGTAGGCGCAGTCGAGGCAGGCGCACTCAGCGATGGTCTCCTGGCTGATGCCGAGTTCGTTCCAGCGCGCGCGGACGACCGAGCCGATGACATCCATCAGCGGGGGGCCATCGGAGAGCTGGCGCCAGAGACGAGCGAGGGCGTGTTCGCGCAGCGGTACGTGGTGACGACGAGGCCGATCGAGCGTTTGGACGGGTAGCTGGTGCGTGGACGAGACGTACGACAGGGTTGCGGAGCTGGCGAGGTCGTCTACTCCCGTGAAGAACGACGGGGCCCCAATCCGAGGCTCACAATGCGGTGAGCCATCGTCTCATCGCCCCCGACCATCATCCATGACGGTCGAGCGGGAGCGTCCGTTTCCGGTATCCCGGGCCGAAAAGCAACCACCCGGATGTGGACCGGGTGCCTCGTGGCGACTGTAAACGCGACGTCGAAGCCTCCGGACGGAGGGGCGGCGTACGAGAGCAGAGGGTCTCCAGCCTTCGAAACGGCATTGACCCTTCGGCCTGCAGAGGTCACGTCTCGGGCAACGAGGCTGTCCTCGAGGGCCACCGTTGCGAGGGACGTTTCTTCGGGGCATCGCACCTGCACGCGAATCCTCCGGCCCAGAGCCGTCACGGAATCAGACAGCACTTGGACCTCTGGTTCGCCGACATCGAGGGCGGGAGCATCCGCGATCCATCGGTCGGGGAAGAGCGCGAGCGAGGGGCGTGCGCCACGCAGAGGCCTGGGGCCGAGGTATGCCTCAGCCCAGGTGCTCACCTCGTCGTCCCATGAGTACCAGGCCGCCTCTCTCGTGTCTACGTCGATCGCGTAGTTCATGGTGGTGCGCAATGGACGCTCAGGCGTTGGACCCGCCGTGGCGGTCACGCCAGCCAGCACCAGCACGCCGACGGCTGTGAGACTGAGGGGCACGGCGCGTTCCCAACGCTCCCACGCCACCGAGAGCGGTACGGCCATGAAAGCACTGGTCATTGCTGCCAGGAAGACCGTTCCCGCTATGGCATCGAGCAGCAGCAGGAGCTCAACCAGGTAGGCGAGGGGAGCGAGCAGGACAAGGGTGGGAGCCGCGAGCACGACGTGTGCGCAGGCTGCTGCCAACGGGCTCTCGGGCCACTCGTGGGCCCAGAGCGCGAGGCTCAGCGCGGCTCCTAGCGTAGGCCACGCGAACGGAAAACTCACTCCAGGCAGGAGCGCGGCGGCGACGACCCCGCCGATGGCCCAGACGAGCAAGGGGCCACCGACGACTCCTGTCAGGCCGAAACGCCGCGTGAGGGCGCCCGCGCCCGCCACGAACGCACCGACGGAGAGAGCAACAATCCCAATCAGGATCCAGCCGCTTCGGTACGGCTCTCCGTGTGTGAAGCCACCGATTTCTGGAAACGCACCTCGAATCGCCCACCACACCGCCATCGCGAGGACCGACACTCCAACGATGAGCCCGAGCGACCCGCAGGCACCCAGTGTGACGTCTCTGAGCCGTTCGGACCGACGCCGCACCGCACTCACGACCGACGCCAGCGACATCAGAAGCACGACCAGCGCGATGGGGAGAGCCGCGGCTGCCGGGTAGCGGATGAGCCACCGGCCGAAGACATCGAAGTACACGACGCGTGGCCCTTCGATCTGGCGCAGGTCCATGTCGCCGAGGGCCCGCGCCATCGGTAGCATGTAGGCTCCGTGATGCTGGAGCGAGCGCGGATCGGACCGGTCGACGTTATCGAGAGGGGTGTGGTAATGGGTGACGCCCGCAGCGTTGGCGAAGTCCATCCCCACCATTCCGGCGTCTCTGAACACGCTGAGGTCGGTGTCGTTGGGGAGCAGCGAGAACGCGGCGTCGGTAAAGGAGGTGGCGTAGATGCGCTCGGTAGACCTGCCAAGCACCGTGACGAGGGGGCCACTTGCTCCAACGGTTCGGAACATGTTGACGGGGCCCCAGGCGCCTCGTCCCTCGGCGTTGAGTACGACGCGCGCGGCTGGAGCCCACCGGTGACCCTCGACAAACGCCTGTGCTCCTAGGAGTCCCGCCTCCTCGCCATCGGTCAGCAAGACAATGATGTCGTTCCGGAGCGCTGGGCCTGCGATCAGCGCCCGTACCGTTTCCAGGATGGCGCTCACGCCATTGCCGTCGTCGGTCGCGCCAAAGGAGTTCAGCGCGGAGTCATAGTGGGCAGCCAGCACAAGGCTCCCCGTCGAGGCCCGTCCTGGGAGTCGGGCAACGACGTTCTGAACCGAATCGATGGGACCGTACTCGCGCACGAAGCCCGAGCCCGCTGGGCGAGGCGGTGCTTAGCGGGAATTGGGTGGACGATTTTCTGTGTTGTAGGGGCAGTGATGGACGCAGCGTTGCCAGAGGTTCAAACTCGGATGTCCTCCGGCGTTTCGAGAATCTCGACCATTGGCTCTCCGGTCCGCTCTTCGTGTGCTGAGAAGCCGTCGTATTTGGAGAGTTCACCGAAGTCGACGCCTGTCTTGTCTGCGATCTGCTGGACGCTGACCTGGAACGTCTTGTGCGGCCCGAAAACGGACTCAAGGCCTCCCAGGGCTTGTTCCTCGCTTACCCAATACCCCGTCGCAGATAGACGGCCGTCATCGGTGACAAAAGCGACCATCTTCCGGAATGCGGCAAGGATGCGGGCATCTCGGTACATGAGATCGTCATCTGGGAAGTAGGGACCAGTGAAGACAGAGCCCTGAGCCTGGAGACCTGGGCGTTGGTCAGTATGTGGCCCTCGAAGCCAAGCCTGTGTGGCGCTTGACGCCCTCCGTCTGCAGGCACGTAGCGGCGCGGCCACGGTCTACTGACTGCTGGCGCTCGGGTCTCGCCAGAGGGCCCAGTGCAGAGGGCCGTGGGGCAGGACCACATCCTGCGTGACCTGGAACCCATGCCGCCTGTAAAACGCAACGTTCTTCTGGGTGCCGGTCTCCAAGAACGTGCCGACGCCCTCCGCGTTGGCTCTTTCGATGCCAGCGCGGAGCAGTGCGGATCCGACGCCCTGGCCCTGAGCTGACGGGTCTACCGCCAGCAGGCCGAGGTACCAAAACGAGCCCGAGGGCCATACGTGGTCGAAGGCGCGGTAGTCCCGAAGGTTTGGCAGAAGCCTCCGCAGCCCCATCGCGCGAGCGAGCCTCGGGAGAAGCAGTATCTCTCGCCACCAGGGCGACGATGTGCCAGGAGGAAGCCACAGCGCGAGACCTTGGAGCCGGCCACCATCGACGGCGATCTCCGCCGTCCCGGCGGGTAGGTAGATCGAGCGGATGTAGGCGTCGTGCTCCCGCGTGAACCCTGCCAACCTGCGACTCGGATCCGGGTAAATGTGGACGAACAGCGGGTCATCGAAAAACGCACGCGCAGCGAGGGCCGCGGCGTCCGTCGCTTCAGATGGTCGGAGAGGCCGGATCGTCATGGGTCGAGCAGAAACGAGCCAATCCGATCTGCGAACGATACCGGGTCGACGCCTTGGATCGGGTGATCCAGCCCCGGTAGAACCCACAGGCTCGCGTCCGGGATCTCGCGGTAGAGCTCCACAGCGTGTGACACGTCGAAGAACCGGTCGGAATCTCCGTGGGCGATCAAGGTCGGACAGCGAATGGCAGCGAGCGCCTCCGTTGGCATCGGCTGTGAGGGAAGGGCCTCTGTGAAACGAATCACGTCCGCGACCAGCTGACGCCAGCGGTCCCCGTGAACCTCAGCGAGACGTGAAGCCCAGAACGGGGTGTCTGATGCCAGAACGTCAGGCTGCATCGGCTCGGTCATCGCCCGGACCTCCGGCTCAGACCATCGCACATTTGCGCCGAGGGTCGCCATCCGCGATACGCGCTCGGGGTGGCGAGAGGCCAGCGCCAGGGCGACCCCGGCACCCATCGAAAAGCCGAACACGGCGACGGGCCCGCTGGCGAACGTGTTTAGAACCGTTATTGCATCATCCGTGTAGTCAGTCCATCCAACGCCACCGGTGGATATCGAGATGCTCTTCCCGTGACCGCGCATGTCCGGCGCCAGCACTCGAAACGAGCGCTCCCAGCGACGAATCAGCCGGTCTGTCTCCATCTCGGTCGAGCCAAGTGCTCCGTGGAGCACGAGCAGGGGAGGGGCATCCTCGGGACCAGACACCTGAACCGCCAGCGGACCGGACGGCCCGTCCACAGTCGTCCACGCGACCGGCTGGCGGACGCTCTGCACGAGTTCGACGAGGACGCCAGCGGTGTCTTTCGGGTGCAGAAACACGATCTCTTTGCCGTCGGCTCCGGGCTTGGGGGCATCCGCCAGCGGGCGAATCCCGAGGGCCCTCATCCGCCGGATCTCGGCTTTGAGATCCTGGACCTCGAAGGCGAGGTGGTGGATTCCCGGGCCCCGCTTGGCGAGGTACGTCGCGATGGGAGATGACTCGGACGTCGCATCGAGAAGCTCCAGCTTCGGAGCGTTGCCGTCGACGCCGCCGTCCCCGAAGAAAAGCGTCTGCACGCCCTCTCGTGCGACGGTCTCAGACTTGTAGGGTGTCGCCTGGAGCAGAGACTCGAAGCGGCGGATCTGGTCCTCCGACTCGACGGCGATTCCGATGTGTTCGAGGGTCATGCGTGTGTGGGGTGAGGGCAACATCGCACCGATTCACGATGCGTAGGCGATCCGGAGTAAACCGGAACAGGAGGCGCCACTGCCGTCTAGACGAGCCAATCGCTGTAGCCACCCTGTCGATCTTTGACAGCGACGGCCCTCTCCAATCTCCGAGCCCTTCATGAACCTGACCATTTCGCAGTCGATGCATTCCGCCAAGCCGCATGCGTGCTTGGGAGTCGGGGTGGCGAGATGAGGGTCGCCGTTGTCGGAGGGCTCGCAGCGGGCCCAGCCGCCGCCGCCGAGGCGAAGCGTCGCGCGCCGAAGGCCGAGGTGGTGATGTTCGAGGCAGGCCCTCACGTCTCCGTAGGCACGTGTGAGATCCCGTATCTGATCGGCGGCGACCTGAAGCCGGGGACAGACCTCGTGGTGGTTCCGCCCGACGAACTGGAGCGCTCGCGAGGAATCCACGTCCGCCTACGAGAGCGCGTCACAGCACTCCAGGCACGCTCCGGGACGCTCACCATCCACTCGGAGAACCACGGGTCGTCGCGGACCGAGTCGTTCGACCGAATCATCTTGGCGACCGGTGCGAGGGCCCGGCGGATTGATGGTGACTCCGACGACCCCGCTGGCGTCTTCACCATTCGCGACCTCACAGACGCAGAGGCGATCCAGCGGTGGCTCGACACAGAGCCCGTCCGGCACGCGGTCGTCGTGGGAGGCGGCTACATCGGGCTGGAGATGGCAGATGCACTGCGCCAGCGGGGCGCGCGTGTAACCATTCTGGATCCGAGCGGTCGCGTGCTCGGAAGGACGATCGCCTGCGAGGCCAGCGACCTGATGCACCGCGCCGTCGCGTCCGCTGGCGTGGCCGTCCGCGGAGAGCGGGCGACGGAGATCCTGGCGGACGAGAGCGGGCGGGTGTCCGCGGTTCGAACCGACCGCGGAGAGCTGGTCGGGTGCCAGATGGTCATCGTGTCGATCGGGGTAGAGCCACGGTCGGAACTAGCTCGTGATGCGGGCCTGACGCTGGGCGCCAGCGGGGGAATCGCCGTCGACGATCGGATGCAGACGTCCTCGTCACGCGTCTGGGCATGCGGGGACGTCGTCGAGATCCCCAGAGCGCCCGACGGTAAGCGGGTGCTGTGGCCGCTGGCGCCGACTGGACGGCGCTCGGCTCGTGTCGCCGCTCGCAACGCGGTGTCGCGGACGCCAGCGGATACCTTCCGTCCGTTCGCGGGGGCCGTCGGCGTTCGGGCGTTCGGTGTCGAAGCTGGATCGGTCGGCCTATCGCTCGCCCAGGCACGCGACGCAGGATTCGATGCCGTGGCTGCCGATGTACGCCAAGTGAGCCGGACGCGAGCGTTTCCGGAAGTATCTCCGATCGACGTACGCCTGATCGCTGAGCGCGGGAGTGGGCGCCTGCTAGGTGGCCAACTGGTCGGCGCCGAGGGCGCGGCGCTTCGTGCCAACGTGCTCGTGCCACTGATCCAGTCGGCCGGGACGGTGCGTGCCCTCGCGGAGGATCTAGACCTCGTGTACAACCCCCCGATCGCCCCCGCCCTGGATCCGCTCAAGGTGGCCGCCAGCCGCGCACGTCGACTGATTGCATGACCCTAACTGAACACTCCCTCTCGTCCGAGCAGGTGTACGATGGCGTTCTCCTCGACGTCCGCCGTGACGAAGTCGCGCTTCCCGATGGCTCTACCTCGGGCCGCGAGTGGATCAAGCACCCCGGCGCGGCGGCTGCGGTGCCCGTGGACGAGGATGGCCAGGTCGTCCTGATCCGTCAGTTCCGTTTCGGACCGCGCAAGGAGTTCTGGGAGGTGCCCGCTGGCAAGCGGGACATCGACGGGGAGGACCCTCTTGACGTGGCCCAACGCGAACTGGCGGAGGAGGCGGGCCTCGCGGCGGAGCGTTGGACGCGGCTCGGGGTCACGTTCCCGGCCATCGGTTATTCCGACGAGGCCATCGTGCTGTATCTAGCTGAAGGACTGTCGGAGGTCAGCGAGGCGGCCGACGAGGACGAGTTCGTGGAGTCGTTCCGTCGCCCGCTGGCGGAGGTCGTCGAGATGGCCCGGCGCGGGGAAATCCAGGACGCAAAGTCCTGCGTTGCGCTCTTGTTGGCGGATGCTGAGCTCTCACGTCGGTCGCTGTCTTCACGCAGGATGAGTGGCACTCCAGAGCGTGAGACGTAGCTTTCGGCCGATCCAGAGCACCGGACCATGTTCTATTTCCTCATCGTCGTCATCCTGTTGATCGCCCTGTTGATGGGACTCGTCGTTCTGCTCCAGAGCGGCAAGGGCGGCGGCCTCGCCGGCATCGCCGCTGGTGGCCAGACGACGCAGATCCTCGGTGCCCGTCAAGCGCCCGACTTCCTAGAGAAGGCCACCTGGACCTTGGGCTGGACGTTCCTCGCGCTCTGCGTGCTGACCACCTTCTTCATCCCGCGTGCAGACCGCGGCGGATCGATCCTCCAGGACCGCGCCGACGAGCTTCCCGCTGGCGCTCCCGCGCCCATCGAGGCACCTGCCGAGGCGCCGCCCGCTGGCGATGCGGTGCCGCTCGAAGCGGCTCCGTCCGGGGACGCGCCGTCTGAGTAGACCACTCGCTCTATCCACGTTTTCGAGGCCGCCTGAGACCGACAGGCGGCCTCGATTTTGTATCGGCGGCTGGCTCGGCGTACGGAAAGCGCCCCGCCTCGGGTGAGACGGGGCGCCTGCGACTGCGCCGGCCTGTACGCCGGATTCTGTCCAGGCCCCGACTGTCGCCGTGGGGCCTTGGGCCGCCATCTATCTGGGACCGCCGTCGCCGACGGCCTCAAGCGGCCTACCCGCGTTCTCGGGCGGACGACCCGTCACCGGACAGCTTCCGAGGAAGCGGATCCGGCGCGAACGCTGCGTGACCTTGCACCCCGTGGGGTTTGCCTGGCCGCGACCGTCGCCGGCCGCGCCGGTGGGCTCTTACCCCACCATTTCACCCATCACCTGTGCGGGCGGGTCGCGGACGACCCGCCGCCATCGGCTGGTTTGCTTTCTGTTGCACGTGCCGTCGCCAGCGGGCGCGAGTCGCCTCTCGCCAGCAGGCGCCTTCCTGTTAGGAAGCACGGTGCCCTTCGGTGTCCGGACGTTCCTCCCCGGGCAAGCGCCCGAGGCGACGGCCCGGCCGACGCGACGTGAACAAACGAACGGACACCCAGCCAGCGCCAGATGACCGCTCGCGGATCGTGTGAGTTCTCAGTCAGGCGCTGTGGCCTTCGCAAGCGCCAGCGGGCGCTATGCCTTGGCGGCCTCCTCCTGGAACAGCGCGTCGTCGACGACGATGCGGCCGTCGTGCTCGGAGACGATGATCCGGTCCCGCTGGCGGATCTCCACCTGGCGCTGCGGCGGGACCATGAATCCGGCAGCGGCGCCGCGCTCGATCGGGACGACGGCGCGTCCGTCGCGGACGCGGGTCCGCAGGCGCTCGTAGGCACGGAGGAACCGGTCGTCGATGGCTTTGGCGGCCTTGTTTCGCTGGGTCTCGTACTGGTCCTGCTCCGTCTTGGTCTCCTCGACCACCTTCTCGAGCTCGGACTGCTTCTCCTCGATGCGCGCCTGGAGCTCCTTGAGCTGGTCGTCAGCCCCATCGACAGTCTCGGCGGTGTCCTCGTCGAGATTCTCGTACCGCTCGATCTCCTCGTAGGCCGTCTGGATCCGCTGGCGGTGGGCCTCGATCTCCTTGGTGAGCGCGTCGTACTCACGGTTGTTGCGCACCTGGAGCTGCTGCTCCTCGTACTTGCGAATGAGGCCCTCGCTCTCGGCGATATCCAGCTTCAGTTTCTTCTTCTGGACCTCGGCCTCCTTCTTGTCCTGGTCGATCTGCGTGAGCCGGGTCTGGAGACCGGCCTGCTCGTCTTCGAGGTCACGGATCTCCTCGGGGAGATCTCCGCGCAGCTTCGTGAGCTGGTCGATCTTGGTGTCGATGATCTGAAGGCGGACGAGCGCGCGGAGCTGGTCCTCGATCGTGGTCGTTTCGGTCGCCATGGAGCGTGGATTGGGTCGAGTCGGAATCCTGAGGGTAACCCACGCATCCTGCGCGGGTTTTGAGACAGGGGCGAATTACTCACCCGAAGGAGCCGCGAGTGCTACGCTGTGAGGGAGCGCCCACGGAGCCGCGAGCTATCCCACGAACGTCTGCATCGGCGAGGTCCGCTGGCGCGTGACCAGGACATCGACGCCGCTCAGGTGCTCGGTGAGGTGATCGGCAATCAACTGCTCCGTGATGGCCTCCGTCTCGTAGTGGCCCGCGTCAATGAGCGCCAGCTGAGGA
>JBCDLV010000047.1:0-15398 GCA_038744895.1 Bacteroidota bacterium
CCTCTGCCTCCTCACTCCGCCAGCCGGCCGACCGCGCCGTGATCTGGTCCGTGCTCGCGCTCAGCGCAGCCGGCGTGATCGCGGTGTACTCGGCCATCGGGTTCCTGGCCGAGACCAAGGCCGGCGGAGACACCGAGCGCTTCCTGTTCCGGCACGTACTGCGTGTGGGGCTGGCTCTCGGCGTGGCGGGCACTCTGTCGTTCCTCGACTACCGCACGCTGGCGCGGTTCTCCAAGTGGGCGCTCGTCGCCTCGGTCTCGCTCCTGGTGGCCGTGCAGGTGCTCGGCGTGGTGACCAACGGGGCGCAGCGGTGGCTGGCGCTCGGTCCCGTCACGTTTCAGCCGTCGGACCTCGCGAAGGTGGCGCTCATCCTCCACGTGGCCGTCCTGCTGGCGCGCAAGCAGGACTACGTGGGCGACTTCATGCGGGGCTTCGTGCCGCTTCTGGTGTGGGTGGTGCCCACCGTGCTGCTGATCGGCAAGGAGGACCTGTCGACGGCGGCGGTGCTCTCGGCGACGGTCGGCGTGATGATGTTCGTAGGACGGGTCCGCGTGATGCACATGGCCATGGTCGGGTTGGCCGGGCTCCTGCTGGCGACCGGCTTCCTCGCGTCGAGCCCGCAGCGCGCTGCGCGCATGGAGGCGTGGACTGGCCTCGAACTGTTCGCCTCCAACGACGACGAGGTTGCCATCACCAGCGGCGACGAGAACTACCAGGCCGACCAGGCTCGCATCGCCATCGCGATGGGCGGCATCACCGGAGTCGGCCCGGGCAAGAGCGTGCAGCGGGACTTCCTGCCGGCGCCCTATAACGACTTCATCCTCGCCATCATCGCCGAAGAGTACGGCCTGGTGGGCGCGCTCGCGGTCCTGATCGTGTTCGCGTGGATCCTCGGCCGAGGCTTCCTGCGGATCGCGCGAGGCGCCCCGGACCCGCTCGGCTTGTTCCTGGCGACGGGGCTCACGACGGCCGTCGTGCTGGGCGGCTTCATCAACGCCATGGTCACCTGCGGGCTGCTGCCCGTGACCGGTCTGGCGATGCCGTTCGTCAGCTACGGCGGCACGTCCCTGCTGGCGACCGGCGCGATGGTCGGCATCCTGCTCAACGTCTCGCGCCACGCCAAGGCTGCCACCTGACGCTTCCCACAAACCGATCGCCGCCAGCTGGCGGCTCTCTCGAACACCCTCCGTGACCACACCCGCCACTCCGACCCTGACCGACAGCGCGCCCCGCGTGCTGTTCG
The DNA here is from genome assembly GCA_038744895.1 of Bacteroidota bacterium. GTDB lineage: Bacteria > Bacteroidota > Rhodothermia > Rhodothermales > Rubricoccaceae > Rubrivirga. Next base: position 1,244 of record JBCDLV010000047.1, read on the forward strand.
CGTGCGGCGGCACGGGCGGGCACGTGTACCCGGCCATCGCCATCGCCGATGCGGTGTGCCGCCTGCGTCCGGAGGCGGCCGTCGCGTTCGCGGGCACGCGCGACCGGATGGAGTGGGAGGCCGTCCCCAAGGCCGGCTACACGATCCACCCGATCACGGTGAGCGGCTTCCAGCGCGGCCTCTCTGCGGAGTCCGTCGCGCGCAACGTTACGTTCCCCTTCAAGCTGGCCAAGGGCATGGCCGAGAGTCTCGCGCTGGTCGGCCGCTTCGACCCGGACGTGGTCGTAGGCACGGGCGGCTACGCCAGCGGGCCGGTCGGCCTGGCGGGCTCGCTCCGCGGGCGCGGGCTGGTGCTCCAGGAGCAGAACGCCTACGCTGGCGCGACCAACAAGCTGCTGGCGAAGCGCGCCCACAAGGTGTTCCTCGCGTTCGAGGCCGCAGCGCCTCACTTCGACGGCGCCGAGGTCGAGCTGGCGGGCAACCCCGTGCGCCAGGACCTCACCGAGGCGGATGCCACGGAGGCTCGCGCGCACTGGGACGTGCCGGAGGGCGCCCGCGTGCTTCTCGTGTTCGGGGGCTCGCTCGGTGCCGGGCCCATCAACGCCGCCGTCAAGCTCTACCTGGACGCCCTGCTGGCGGACGAGGAGGCCTTCGTGATCTGGGCCGCGGGCAAGCGCTACTACGACACGCTCCGCGAGGCCGTCCCGGACCACCCCCGCCTCCGCCTGGTCCCGTACCTCGACCGGATGGACCTGGCCTATGCCGCAGCCGATCTGGTGCTCTGCCGCTCCGGCGCGCTGACCTGCTCCGAGCTGGCCGTGACCGGAACGCCAGCGGTGCTCGTGCCGAGCCCCAACGTCACCGCCGATCACCAGACCAAGAACGCGCGCGCGCTCGTCGACGCCGGTGCGGCGGTGCTGCTGGAAGAGGCCGCCCTGACGGCTCAGTTCGAGTCCACGGTGCCCGCCCTCCTGCACGACGCCGGGCGCCGCCAGCAGATGGCCGACGCGGCGCTCGCCATCGCACAGCCGGATGCGGCGGCCACCATCGCGCGTGCCGTCGTGGCACTCGCCGAAACCCGAGACGCATGAGCGAGATGTCTGTCCAGACTCCTCAGCGGTCGCCCCGGCAGGGCGAGATGGGAACGGTCCGCCGGATCCACATGGTGGGCATCGGCGGGATCGGGATGTCCTCGATCGCGGAGGTGCTTCTCAACCGTGGGTTCGCCGTCTCTGGCTCGGACCTCAAGGCCAGCGAGGTTACCGAGCGCCTCCAGACGCTGGGCGCGGTCGTCCACGAGGGCCACGCGGCAGAGCAGGTCGCCGACGCCGACGTCGTCGTGTACTCGTCGGCGGTGAAGGACCCGGACGCCAACCCCGAGACGGCCGAGGCGCAGCGGCGCCTCATCCCGATCATCAAGCGCTCGGAGATGCTCGGCGAGCTGATGCGGGCCAAGCGCGGCATCGGCATCGCGGGTACCCACGGCAAGACGACGACCACGACGATGGTCGGGCTCGTGGCGAAGCGGGCCGGCCTGGACCCGACGATCATCGTGGGCGGCAAGGTGGCCGAGTTCGGCTCCAACGCCGTCGCCGGCGGCGGCGAGATCATCGTTGTCGAGGCGGACGAGTACGACCGGACCTTCCTGCGGCTGGCGCCCATCGTGGCCGTGGTCACCAACATCGAGGCCGATCACCTCGACATCTACCGCGACCTCGACGACATCAAGGACGCCTTCGTCCAGTTCGCCAATTCGGTCCCGTTCTTCGGAGCGGCCATCCTGTGCCTCGACGACGAGAACGTGCGCAGCATCCTCGGCCGGATCCACCGGCCGGTGCGGACCTACGGCACGAGCCGCCAGGCCTCGCTCCGCACGGAGAACGTGGAGCAGGTCGGTGCCACGACCCAGTTCGACGTCTACGAAGGGGCCGAGCGGCTGGGCGGGATCACGCTGCACGCGCCGGGCTTGCACAACGTGCGCAACGCGCTGGCCGCCGTCGCCGTCGGGCTGGAGCTCGGCGTCGACTTCCCGCTGATCGCGGCGGGTCTGGCCGAGTACACCGGCGTCGACCGTCGCTTCCAGGTCAAGGGCGAGGTGGAGGCGCACAGCGGGGACGGCGAGGCGGGCACCATCCTCCTCGTCGACGACTACGCGCACCACCCCACCGAGGTCGAGGCGACGCTGTCGGCCGCGGCTCGTGGCTGGTCAGACCGGCGGATCGTGGCGGTCTTCCAGCCGCACCTGTACAGCCGGACCCGGGACCTGGCCGAGGACTTCGCCCGCGCCTTTTACGATGCCGATGTGCTCGTCGTCACGGACGTTTTCCCCGCGCGCGAAGAGCCCATCGAGGGCGTCACCGGCGAGCTCGTCGCCGACCTCGCGCGGCAGTTCGGCCACCGGGATGTCCACTACGTCTCGCAGAAGGGCGCCCTCCCGGCCTACCTCCAAAGCCTCACAGCCCCCGGCGACCTCGTCCTGACGATGGGCGCCGGTGACATCTGGCGCTTCGGTGAGGCCTACCTCCAGAACCTCCAGCAGGCCGCCGAGAACGCGGCCACCGGGCCATGAGCGCGCGCCGCCTCACCAAGGCCGACCGCCAGCGTCGCCGCCGTCGCATCCTGCGCACGGCCGGGCTGCTGCTGCTGGCGGTGGCCCTCGGCGCCGCGTGGCTCTGGCAGCGGACGCTCCCGCTGGAGCGCGTCGAGATCGTAGGCGCTTCCCACGCTCCGGTGGACGAGGTCACGGACCTGCTCCAGGTCGAGACGGATTCGACGGCGCTGTTCTCGCTCCTGCCAGCGCTGCTCGAAGACCGCGCCGAGCGCCACCCGTGGGTGCGCGCCGCCCACACCCGCCGGCTGCCCACGGGCACGCTCCGGGTCCGCGTGGAGGAGCGGACCCCGGTGGTCCTGGTCCTCGACGGGGCCGGGCGTCCTGCGCACTTCCTCGACGCCGAGGGCTATGCCATGCCGGTCTCCACGGGCGCCCTCTACGACGTGCCCGTCTTGACGGGAGCCCCCGACTACCACCCCGTCCAGCCTGTCGAGAGCGCCAGCCTGCGGTCCCTGCTGGCGGCCCTCGCCCGCGCCGACGCGCCGACGCACGCCCTCGTCTCCGAGATCGACTGGCGGCGCGGCGAGCTCTGGACCACCCCCACGAGCAGCCACGGCAGCACGCGCGTCCGCATCGGCCGGTCAGGCCACACGGACCAGCTCCGCCGCCTCCGCGCCTTCTGGGACCAGGCCGCCTTGCCGCACCCGGAGGTCTCCTTCGACGTCGTCGACCTCCGCTTCGCCGGGCAGGTCGTCACGCGGGAGGCGGGCGCAGACGATCTCCCCTCCGCTGGCGAGGCTCTCGGCGACACCCTTCGGACACCTTCAGACACGCTGGCGGTCGCCAGCGGCACCACTGCACTCGGAACCCTTCTCACGATCCCCAGCCTGCCATGAGCACCCATGGACTAGCCGACGCAAAAATCGTCGTCGGCGTCGACATCGGAACCACCAAGATTTGCGCGGTCGTCGCGAGTGCCGACGACCTCGGCCGTGTCCACGTCCGCGGTGTGGGGGTGGCCGCCTCCGAGGGTCTCAACCGCGGCGTGGTCGTCAACATCGACAAGACCGTCGAGGCGGTCAAAAAGGCCGTCGCCGAAGCCGAGTACTCCGCTGGCGTCGAGACGCAGTCGGTCGTGGTCGGCATCGCGGGGGATCACATCCAGTCGTTCCAGAGCCGCGGCGTCATCACGGTGGCCGGCGGCGAGATCAACCGCGAGGACGTCCAGCGCCTCCTAGAGGACACGCGCCACGTCGCCATGCCGGCCGACCGTGAGATCCTGCACGTGCTGCCGCAGGAGTTCATCGTCGACGGCCAGGACGGCGTCGCCGACCCGATCGGCATGAGCGGCGTTCGGCTGGAGGCCAACGTGCACATCATCACAGGCCTCGTGTCGGCGGCCAAGAACGTCTACCGCTGCATCGAGAAAGCCGGCTACGAGGTCGACGATATCGTCCTGGAGCCGCTGGCGTCGAGCCACGCCGTGCTCCACGACGACGAGAAAGAAGTCGGCGTGGTCCTCGTGGACATCGGCGGCGGCACGACCGACATCGCCGTGTTCGAGGACAAGACGATCCGGCACACCGCCGTCGTCGCCGTCGCAGGCAACAAGGTCACCGACGACCTCCGCAAGGGCCTCGGCATCCTCCACGACCAGGCCGAGCGGCTCAAGCGCGAGTTCGGCGTCGCGATCTCGGACCTGGTCCAGGAGGACAAAGAGATCCAGATTCCGGGCATCGGCGGCCGGCCGGACAAAGCCATCGGGCAGTCGACGCTGGCGCAGATCATCCAGCCGCGCCTGGAGGAGATCCTGGAGTTCGTCGCCATCGAGATCAAGCGGTCCGGATATGGACGCCACCTCTCGGCGGGCGTCGTGCTCACCGGCGGCGGCGCGCTCATCCCCGGCACGGCCGAGCTGGCGTCCGAGATCCTCGGCCTGGAGGCCCGCGTCGGGCGTCCCCTCGGCCTCGACGGCGGCCTGGTCGAGGAGGTCGACGACCCGAAGTACGCGACCGGCGTGGGGCTCGTGCTCCACGGCTTCCGGACCGGCGCCGGCCGCGGCGCCTCCCTCGTGACGCGCGAAGTCGAGGCCGATGCCTCGACGATGGGCGACGGCCACGACGCTGACCACCTCGTCGCCAAGATTGCTGGCCGCATGCGCAGCTGGTTCGACGAGCTCTAATCCACCTAACGACTTATGCACACGGCGTAGACGGGACTGCGGAGCCGGTACCTTCCGGTTGTTCCGTCGGCGCCGCTTCTGGCGAATCCACACCCCCGAGGGGACCTCTGATGGACAACGACTTCACCAACCGATTCACATTCGACGACGACATCCAGGACACGGCCCTCATCCGTGTGATCGGCGTCGGCGGCGGCGGCGGGAACGCCGTCAACAACATGCTCACGAAGGGCATCCACGGCGTCGAGTTTGTCGCGATCAACACCGACGCGCAGGCTCTTCAGGCCAACGACGCCCCGAGCAAGATCCAGGTCGGCCGTGAGCTGACGAAGGGGCTCGGCGCGGGCGCCCGGCCCAGCGTTGGCGCAGGCGCCGCGCAGGAGAGCCAGCGCGAGATCGAAGCGGCCCTCGAAGGCTGCGACATGGTCTTCGTGGCTGCGGGCATGGGCGGCGGCACTGGCACGGGCGCAGCGCCCGTGGTGGCGGCCATCGCCAAGAAGATGGGCATCCTCACGGTGGCCGTCGTCACCAAGCCATTCACGGCCGAGGGCCGCAAGCGGCACAAGATGGCCGAGCAGGGCATCGAGCAGCTCCGCGAGACCGTCGACACGCTCATCGTGATTCCGAACGAGCGCCTGCTCGACGTGGCGGACGAGAACACGACCCTCGTCGAGGCCTTCGAGATGGCCGACGATGTGCTCTACAACGCCACGCGTGGCATCTCAGAGCTCATCACGGTCCACGGCCTCATCAACCTCGACTTCGCCGACATCAAGACGACGATGCAGGATGGCGGGACGGCGCTCATGTCGTCGGCGCTGGCATCGGGCGAGCGCCGGGCCGAGCGTGCGGCCCAGCAGGCGATCTCATCGCCGCTGCTGGACGGCATCTCGATCAAGGGCGCGCGCAACGTCCTGGTCAACATCACGGCGGGTATCGACCTCGGCGTTCGCGAGGCGACCCAGGCGACGCAGGTCATCCAGACGGAGGCCGGTGACGAGGCCGAGGTCATCTTCGGTACCGTCATCGACGAGTCGGTCGGCGACGGGATTCGCGTCACGGTCATTGCGACTGGGTTCGATGCGAAGAGCCGCGAGGCTGAGCAGGAGGCTCCTGCCACCCGACCGAGCGTGGTTCTGGGAGGCTCTGGCACGCCCGCCTACAAGGGCGAGGGCAATCTGAAGCATCTCGACACGCCTGCGTTCGAGCGCCGCGGCGGGCCGGATGCGCCCGAGCGCTTCCGCGAGGACGAGGAGACGACCTCGCGCGACGGCCGCCGGCCGGCAGCCAACGTCCGGCCGTTCCAGAGCGTCGACCCCCCTCGCCGCGAGCGCATCAACAAGGAAGACACTGACGTCCCGGCTTTCCTCCGCCGCATGATGGACTAGCCTCGCTGCCCGGCTTCAGATGCGCGACGATAAAAATCCAGGAGGTGGCCGCCACGATACCCGTGACACACCTCTGACAGCTTCGGCGGATAGACTCGGCGCCAGCGGGAGGCCACGTGATTCCGGCCTCCCACCTCAGATTCCTGAGGCGTTTTAGATCCCCCCGGACAACTTCGCCAGGGTTGTCCATAGGCCCCACCGGTTCTCCGCCCGGTGGGGCCGCTTTGTTGCTCGAACTGCAAGACGGTCTGTGCGTAGGGACCGCTCCCCTCACGGTCTGTGTCTCCTCTCGCCCGCACGCTCCTCGTCGCCGCACTGGCTGCCTGTGCGGTCCCGCTGGCGATCCCGACGGCGGCCCAGCCCGCAGCGGCTCAGCCCGAGACGGCCCAGCCCGCGACGGACCCGTCCGTCGCAGCGGACACTAGCCAAGCGCCGCCCCGTCCGGCCGCCGCGCCAGCGGGGCCTCGCGGTCCCTTCCCACCGCTGGCGCAGACGCTGGCCGGCGTCGTGTGGAGCGTGCCTGACTCGACCGAGAGTGCCGTCATGGACCTGAGGCGGATGCATGAGGCGGGCGTTCGCATGGCGCGGACGGGCCTCGTGCGGGACCCCGCGATCCTCCAGGAGGCGAGCCGGCTCGGGATCGCCCTCTGGCAGGACCTCCCCGTAAAGGGGCTCGCGGCGGCGTTCCTGGTCCGTCGGGCAGACGCCATCGCCGACACGCTGGCGGCCGCGCTCGCGATGGCCCGTCCGTACTCGTCGGCGCGGCACTTCGGGCTGGCACGCGCCAGTGACACGAGTGACCCACGGGCGAGAGCCTACATGGAGAGCCTGACGCAGCTCGTCCGCCAGCGGGGCGCTCCCGGAACGCAGACCTACTACGTGAGCCGATTCCCGGAGTCCGACCGCGCCGCGGAGTCGGTGGACGTGGTCCTCCTCGATGCCCGCGAGTCCGATCCCGTCCAGTTGCTCGGTCGGTGGAGGGCACAGCGCGATACCCCGGTCGGGCTGGCGTCGGTCGGCGTGGGCGTCCGGCCGGGACGCAGCGGCGGCTGGCGCGCGTCCGGCACCGAAGCGGCCCAGGCGCGAGCGCTGGAGACGGCCTTCATGGACCTGCTGGCGATGAGCGAGCCACCGGCAGCGGCGTTCGCGTACCGCTGGCGCGACGCCGACGCCGACCTCATCGAGCGCGACCAGCGCACCGAGGTGGCGGGGACCCGGTTCGGGCTGCTCGGCGAGGGCGACGAGCCGCGTGAGGCCTACGCCGTCGCCAGCGGGTTCTGGACGGGGCGCCAGCGGGTGTTCGCCTTCGACGCGGGCGATGGCGAGCGGCGCGAGCGGCTGGCGTCGCCCCTGCTCTTGATCGGGTGGGGACTCGTGATCGGCTTGGGCGTGCTGTACGCGGGCGCACCTCGCTTGAGCGGGCTGGCGCCTCGCTACTTCACGCGCCGGGACCTGTACCGCGACGCCGTCCGGCGCGGCTTCGACCTGTCCGCGGCTGAGACGACAGGTCTGGCGCTGGCGCTCTCGCTGGCCGCTGGCGTGGTCGCCACGGCGGCGCTCCGCGCGCTGGCCCGCACCGACGCGCTGGTGGCCGCGACGGCGTCGTGGTCGGTCGAGGCGCAGGCCCGGCTCACGGGGCTTCTCGGCCGCCCGCTGGTCCTGGTGGCCGTGTTGGCAGCGGCCTACCTCACGTGGGTCCTTCTCAACCTGATCTGGCTGGCGGTGATCTCGGGGCGCCGTCGGTTGCGCCCGGCGCAGGCCCTCTCGCTGGCGGTTTGGTGCCGGTGGGCGTGGCTTCCGCTGATGGTCGTCGCGCTGGTGCTCGGTAGCATCGACGCCGGCCTGGCGACGGTCCTCGCGCCAGCGGTGCTGGGCGTCGGCCTGTTCGTCGAGACCGTCGCCGGCTACCGCATGATGTCGGATGTGCAAGCGGTGACCTACGCGCCGCCGGCACGGGCTCTCCTCGTCGGGTTCGGCGTGCCTCTCCTGCTGGGCCTGGCGGCCTTGGTCGCGCTGTCGGTCACGTCGCAGGACGAGATCGGCTTTCTGTGGCACCTCGCCACACGACGCTGAGGGCGGCGCGCTGGTCCTGTCTGGGCTGCACCTCACGGCGTCTGCCGAGATGAGGCCCTAGCTTCCGCGTCTCGCCCCGACGCCTTGCCCGTGCCCTCGTCCAACCAGCCTCAGCGCCTCGGCTCCGTTCTGGCGGACCTGGTGGATCGCTACGGCTACCGCGAGCGTCTCGACGCGGCGCGCGCCGTGGAGGCCTGGCCCGAGGTCGCCGGCGAGACGTTGGCAGGCGTGACCGACCAGGTCTGGATGCGCCACGGCGTGCTCCACATCAAGGTCAAGTCGGCGGCGTGGCGGCACCAGCTCCAGTTCCAGCGCCAGCAGTGGCGCGACCGGCTCAACGAGCACCTCAGCGGCCCCGTCGTGGACGAGGTCGTCTTCCGCTAGCCCTTCGCTGGCGCAGAGCACCTGCCTGCTGGCGCGTGCCAGCGGGGCTACAGCGGCCGGTCCTCGTCGTAGTAGAGGCTCACCGACTCGACGCCCTCGACGCGCCCGAGCGCGGCTGTGAGCCGCTGCGCATCGGCAGACCGCTTGAGCACGACCAGGAAGGCGACCTCCGTCCGGTTCCCGCCCACGGTGCGCGTGTGGAGGAGTCGCGCACGCCGCGTGTGGCTGTCCAGCGCATCCGTCCACGGGGCCTCGCCGTCGGTGCCGAGGGCGGTGAACTCGACCAGGTACTCGTTGCGCTCGGTGGTCCCGAAGCCGGACCTCCCGAGCACCCACAGCGTGCCTCCGATCAGGGCGGTCGCCACCAGCGCCAGCCGGTGGAACCCGACGCCTGCCGCCAGCCCGATCGCCAGCGATAGGAAGATGAACGCCAGGTCCTGCGTGTCCTTGACGGCCGTCCGGAAGCGGATGATCGACATGGCGCCGACCAGACCGAACGCCCGCGCGAGGTTGTTGCCGATGGCCATGATCACGACGGCGGTGATCATCGCCAGCGTCACCAGCGACGACACGAACGTAGCCGAGTAGCTCGTCCCCCGGTACGACCACCGGTACAGCGCGGCCACCGTCAGCCCGCAGCCTAACGCGACAAGCACGTTGAGGATGATCTGGCCAGTCGCCAGCGGGATCAGCGAGAACGGGTCGGACGGACCGAACGGCATATCAGGTGCGCACAGGGCGGGCAGCAGCGCGGACGGCAGAGACGCCAAACCGCCAGGGGGTCCGGCGTGCCCACTGCTCCACGCCGAGGCCGTACTTCGAAAGCGCCTCGCGGCGAAGGCCCAGGCGGGCCGTCACGTCGCGGAGCCACGCCGGGAACACCCGGTCGAACTTGACCTCGAGGATGAAGTGGTCGCGGAACGTACGCGCCATCCCATCTTCGGAGTAGAGCCCGTCTAGCCCGGGGCCCAACGCTGGGAACGGCCGGCAACGGAGACGACGGTCGAGCGTAACCCGCAGGGATGGGTCGAACCGGCCGAGGAGCGGCTCCCGGTCGTAGGTCACCGTGAGGACCGGCTGGCGGTGGTCTCGGCGGAGGTGGAACAGGGCGTGGCGCGTCTCCTCGACGCGATCCTCCCGAAGCTCCCCGCTGGCGACGAGCGCCTCCGGAGACGCGCCCTTGAGCAGGGTCAGCGCGGCGTCCGGCGAGAGAGGAATCCGGTTCTTCCACACCGCAGAGCCGTGCTTGCGCTTCACCTCCAGCACGACGCCGCTGCCGTCGGGGGCGTCGTAGCCGCGCAGGCGGACCTTCCGCCGCCGCTCGTCGCCGGACATCTTCTGGGTCAGGTCCCGAAGCCGGGGCGTGTCGAAGTAGACGCTCCGTACGGTGTAGCTCGGCCGCCCCGGTCCGTCGGCATGAGGGTCGGGCACCACGTAGGGCGACACCAGTCGGTAGAGCCGTTCGCGCTCGGCCTCCGGGACGAGGTACTTGAGCTCTCGGCGCACTACCGTCGGGTCGAGGAGCCCACGAGTCCACGGCCCGCTGGCGAATGACTGGTCGCGGCGCCAGCGGTCGCGGCGCCAGCGGGCACGCGACCCTCCTGGTGGGTCAACTCGGTGGTTCTGCGGGGGGTGTTGTGCATCCCTAGAGAGCGGACCCCTCCGCCAGAAACCGGCGGATGCGTGTCGTCAAGGGCATCGGGTCTGTCTCGATCGAGCACAGGACGAGGAGCCCCGGCGTGAGCGTCGCCGTTCCGCTCGTCACCTCGGCTGACGCCAGCAGGTAGGTCTGTCCGTCGGCCTGGGCAGGTGTCTCCCGAAGTGCCGTGACGCGTGCGCGTGCGGGCTCGCCCCACTCCGACGCCTGAATGCGGACCGTCTGCCCGGTCCGAATCTGATCCCGGTCCGACCAGCGGACGGGGAAGACGACCGTGTACGAGGACGCATCGGCGACGAGCAGCAAGGTGTCCGGGGAGACGACGTGGTGGACCGTCCCCGAGATCGGCGAGACGAGGGTGTTCATACGCATCCGGTCCTCCAGGGCGGCTGCTTCACGTTCGAGAGCCGCCCGTCGCGCCTGCGCCAGCCGCACCTCCTCGTCGCGCCGGCCCGTCCGTGCGGCCGAAAGACGCGCGGATGCCGCGGCGGATGCTGCGGCCGCCGTCTCGACCTCGGCTTCGGCGGCTTCGACCTCCCGTGCCGACACAACGTCCCGGCTGAAGAGGTCTCGCAAGCGGGCTGCCTCGCGCTCCGCCTGCTGGCGCGTTGCCTCGGCACGTGCGACCTCCTGGCGCGACGCCTCGACGAGAGGCTCCTTCTGCCCCGAGCGGTAGACCTCGACCTCGGCCTCGGCCGAGGCGATGTCTCCCGCCAGCCGGGACGCGCGGACCGCCGCCTCGCCTGAGACGACGGAGCCTACGATGTCCCCCGCCTCGACCCGGCCCGCTGGCGCCTCCAGGCGGAAGTGCGTCGCGTCGCCCCGTTCGGGCGCGGCAGCGAATGTGGCCTCGACGTGGCCGCTCCGGTGGTCCCGGAGCGTGGCCGAGACCGCACCGTCCGTGCCGCGGACCACGGTCCACTCTTGTGCGGGCACGATGCGCCCCGGCACGTCGATGGTGCCCGCCACCTCGACCGGCATCAGGGCGACCGCCAGCACGCCGACGCCGACGGCACTCGCGAGAAGTGCACCGGGAGGGAGTCGGAAACCACGGACTGGAGTCATACGGATGGCATGCACCCAGACGCAGATCGCGCCAGGCACATGACCCGAAGGTTACGGTTTCCTAATCGCCGCAACGAGGCACTCTAGCCCCCTTAAACGTGAGATTTTCGAGCCGAAATGCAGTCCCGCTGGCGCACAGACAGCCGCCAGCAGGGGGTAACCATCTGGCCCTAAAGCAGATCGATTGATCGGTGGCGTCGCTGGGAACAACACGCGTTTCGTGTCCTGCTGGGTCACCAGTCGGTTCGTCGACCTACCGTGTTGACCTACGCATGGCTTTGCATACCCAAGCTGCGATAGCGGTGCAAGGACGGACTCGTAGGCGAGCCGCACTCGCTGAGGTGTCTGCCCGACGTCCAGAGCTCATCGACGCTGTCGTCAACGGCAACACCGGGCCAGATCCAGGACGAGTATTTAAAGAGATCATCTCCCGCTGGCGAGAAACGCCCGCGAGCGGGAGCCGCTTGGCAGGTCAGAAACGGGCCGACGCCGAGAGCCGGAGAGAGCGAGGAAGGACGGGGTGCGCGTGCACATCCTCGACGCCGCCAGCAGGTTCACCGATCAGGCGCGAGGCGTAGAAGTAGCTGACGTCAGCGTCGTCGGTGTCGAGGAGGTTGAGCACGTCGAGCGCTAGGTCGAGCGGCCCCGCGGGCGCGCTGAGGCGGGCGTTGACCAGGGTCGTCGCCTCCTCGGTGACGCGGCCGTCGCCGGTGAGCGGGCGCGGCCCGAAGTGGCGTACCTGAGCGCTGGCGGTGACGCCCAGTGGGGCGTCCCATACGGCACCCGCCGAGACCACGCGGCCGATCGAGTTCTCGATCCGCTCGCCGTCCGCGTCGCCAGCGGTGAACCGGGACCGCGTCAGGGCTACGTCGACCGTGAGCGTCAGCCCGTCGACGGGTGCGACGTGGTTGGCCCACTCGACGCCGAGATGCCGGCTGGCGTCGCTCGCCTCCGTGCCCCCCGCGTCGCCGACGAACACGAGCTCGGAGTCGAGGTCAAGCGCCCACAGCGAGACCGTCGATTGGAAGCCACGGACGGCGAGCGTGCGGAGGCCGAGCTCTGCGCCGCGCGTTCGGACGAGCGGGTCGACGGTATCGACGGGCTCACCGGTCGCGGGGTCCACCTGGATGACCGTTCCGCGCGCGTCGTTGCTGTGGAATCCGAGTCCAGCATTGAGGTAGAGCTCCGTGTCGTTCCACGGGCCAAGCGCGATCGACCCTTTCGGGCTGGCGATCACGGCGGTTTCTGTTCCCGAGTTGACCGATCGGTCGCTCGACACGTCGAACCGGAAGGCATCGGCCCGCACGCCGACGACCGTTCGCACGAGCGGCGACCACTGCGTCTCCGCCTCGACGAACACGCCCGCTGTACTCTCGGCCACGTCGTCCTCCCGGATCGTCGCCAACCGCTGGCGGCCGGAGGTCTGATGAAGCCCGATGCCGAAGACCTGATCGTGCCGAAGGCTCAGCCCGACCGAGGTCGTCCCGCTCTGCCCGAGCCGGCTCGGGCGGCGGTGCGTGACCCGGCCGCCGCCGTAGAGGCGCCGCTCGGCCTGCTCGAACTGGTCCCCGTTGACCGGGTCGTCGAGGAAGTAGGTGAAGTTGGAGAACAGGTTTAGGTGGTAGAACACGCCGTAGGCCGTGACCTCGGTGCGCGCGCCGCGCGCCCCCGGCTGGCGCCATGTGCCAGCGAGCGAGTAGCGCCCGGTCGTCCCGCCGTTCGTCGGGTCGAGCGTGCCGAACCGGCCGATCTGGCCGTCAGCGACAGCCCGTCGGGCGACCTGGTCCGTGGCCGTCCAGTCGCTGGCGTAGGCGAGCGCGGTAAGGGAGAGGCCGTCCGCCTCCGTCCCCATCGAGAACTTGGCGAGGGCGCTCACCAGCGAGCTGTTCTCGGGCGTCACCCACGGCCCGTTGGCATAGCGGCCGCGGACAGCCGCCAGCAGGTCACCGCCGCCGACCGTCGAGGACGCCGCGACGAGCGCCTCCGCCGACTCGTCTGACCCTGCCGTCGCGCGGGCGATCCCTTCGTCCAGCCGTCGCGCGAACTGGATCTCGGCCCGGCCCGCGGTCGAGAAGTCACCTGCCTCAACGTCGTGTGTCCCCTTCTCGAACGCGACCCGGTCGATCAGCTCCGGGATCAGAAAGTTCAGGTCGAGGTAGCCCTGGCCATGTGCGTGCGTGGGGAGGTTGGCCGGGATACCGTCAACGGACGCCGAGAAGTCTGTCCCATGGTCCAGGTTGAACCCGCGCAGGAAGAACTGATTGGCCTTCCCTGACCCGCTGTGCTGGGTCACGATGAGACCGGGGATCGTCTCCAAGACCTCCCCGACGCGGAGGAGGGGTCGGGCCTCAAGCTCGGCCCGCCCGACGACGCCGTCGGAGGCAGCCTGTGCCGTCCCCACAAGGCTCGCTGCGCGTCCTTCCACGACGACCTCGCCGAGTTGCGCGTCGTCGCGTTCGAGAGTGACGAGGATCGGGTCGGCGTCGATCCGGCCGATCGTGACCGCGCGCGTGTCGGCAACGTACCCGACCGAGGTCACCCGGAGGGTATACGCGCCGTGCGGAACGCCAGCGATCACGAACCGGCCGTCGGCCCCGGTGGCCGTCCCATATGGGGTGTCGACGAACACGACGGTGGCCCCGGCGAGAGCTGTGCCGTCAGTGTCGGTGACGCGGCCCGCCAGCTGGCCGACAGGTTGGGCGAGGGCGCCGCCGGTGAAGGTGGCACACGCGAGGAGGAGCCCTAGGGGGCGAAAACGAGGAGAGAGCATCAGAGGTCGGTCGAGAATGAGGCTGAGCGCAGGCCGCAGCAGGTACCGCCGCGCACCTCGCGCAGCGATGGCCGACGGGGATCCG